>CAOSOP010000064.1 GCA_948525355.1 uncultured Bacilli bacterium
CACCCGCAAATCAATGGCCTCAGAACTTCGGCCAGACGTCACAAAAAGGCGAAGCAGAAGCACTATAATGAAGCTAATCGTATTTCTTTAAGTTTTGAAATATTTCTTCTAGTAGACTATCTGGGTAATGCTCATCTAACCAAATTGTTATAATATTATCTTTAAAACATAGTTTTCCTGTAGTTGCGCAGCTATTTCTTGTCATTTGTCTTAGTAAAGCTGCACAAGTTAAAAATATATCTATCGCAAGTAAAACGGTTAATATGACAGCAATATAATTAGCAAAATCAAGTGACATTCTATCAACCAACTTATTTATTGGTGGAAAGAATAGCCTTATACAAGCGAGGCCACACAATCCCCAGAAAAATGAATGAAATAAACTTGTTCCTCCCCAATACGCCCACTTAAACAATGTATATGTCGTTTCACCTATCGTTATAGTGAATGGAGAACTATAATTCCATGTCGCACTGTTTAATACGATCATCGACATTGCCCAAGCAATATATTCAAAAGAACCTCCAGCAATCGCACCGATAATTAACTGATTGTACCATTTCTTTATCGGACGAAGGAACAAGACCATTATAACAACGCCTATTCCATATATCGGATTTAATGGTCCATACAAAACTCCTACACGAGAATAAAACTTGCCAAATTGGAAAAAAGATAGTACTGTCTCCCACAGCCACCCAGCAAAGCATCCGATTGTAAACAAGAAAACAAGTTTAGCAAAATATGACTGCTTAAAATAATACTCGCGTTCTTCTTCCAATTTATCTATATTAACATCTAAAAATAAAACCTTAAACTTCATAACAGTTATTGCTTCCACGAATAATATTCTTCGTAATAAGGGAGTTCATATACATCTTCCTCTTTTTCAACTACATAGAATATGCAATTTCCATATTCCTTTTCAAACTCTTCATAAGATAAACTATAAGAAAACTGTTCTGAAAAAATTCTGATTTTTTTCTTATAATTTGTTATATATACTCTGCTTCCATTATTAATAAAATATAATGTATAATGCTTTTTCAATAATTCAAGGCATTCCGAAATCCTTAATTCTGTATCCATACATTAATTCTATCTAAAAATACACAAAAATAAAAGAGGTAGATTATTTTCCACCTCTTTAAGCAGTTAATTATTCAGTTACTTCTGGTGTGCTTGTAGAACTACCTTCAGATGTTGAAGGAGTTTCTGGTGTAGTTACTGGAGGAACAGGCTCTGTTCCAGTATCATCAACTAATTCAAAAGTAATAACTTCTGTTTCACCAGTTGCATTAATCTTAACAAGATATTTGCCTTCACTTGTACAAACAATGTTGTCACTTGTTGCAGCTTTTCCAAATGCTGCTGTTTCTTCATCATCTTGTCCTTGAACATTATTCCAGTTTAAGAATCCACCATCACCAGTTTCGTTAAGGAAAACACCGATGCCAAATTCAGTACCAGCTTCAAATTCAATTTCAGCAGTATAGATCTTTGTTCCTTCACCAGTTTCAACTAAGTCAATAAGTGTAGCCCAAGTATCCCATTGAGATCCTTTAAGCTTATATGATTTTACAACGACAGGATCAGGAAGTTCTTCACCTTTAACGATTTGTAACTTTCCATCAACAATGGTAATAGTGTATTTAGCGTTTGTACCAACTGCAATGTTGTTACCACCACCATCGGTAAACATATCTTGACCAACAGTAATATCACTAAATCCTAATATTCCATCCCAAGATCCATTATTTAAACCAACCTTGACTGAATCACCTTTATATAAGGAAACTTCAAGTGTTAATACTCCACTCTTTTCTACAAACTTAATGTTTGCACTTGGTGTTTTATTACCTACATCCCAAGCTAAATCACCTTCAGCGCCCAAACCGCCACCAACAAGAATCCATACAGGTTCAACAACAGGAGTTGTTGGTTGTGGTGATGAATCTGGAATTGTTGTAGCTGGGGGGGTAGTTCCATTAGGTGTAGAAGTTGAATCATTACAGGATGCTAATCCAAGTGATGATAATAATAGCATAGCTGCTAATAGTCTTTTTGTCTTCATTTTATTATTCTCCTTTCAAATCGGACAAGTATAGTTTATTGAAAATCAATACCACTAGTCAACATTTTTCGTTAAATTTTGTGTCTTTTTTATTAATTTTCTTTAAATAGAATGTCTTCAATCTCAGAAATTGTAAGCCTTTTCAATTCGCCTATCTTCAAATTTTCAAGTTTATAGTTACCAATCGCGATTCTTTTTAAAGATATCAAGCTCTTATCAAGTGCCTCCATCATGCGTCGAACCTCTCTGTTTTTTCCCTCATGAATAACTATGTGAAAAACTGTCCTTTTATTACTTAAATTCTTTTTATAAATCACCTTAGCTGGAGAAGCAACAAAGTCATCTAATTTTATACCTTCTTCGAGTTTTTTCTCATCCTCTAATGTCAAGTCACCTTCTATTACAGCTTCATAAGTTTTCTCAATTTCAGAAGAAGGGTGCATAACCTTATTTGCAAAATATCCATCATTAGTAAGTATTATTAAACCTGAAGTATTATAATCTAATCTTCCAATAGGAAATAACCTACCATATTTCTTAGGAATATAGTCACTTATAGTTTTTCTTCCTCTATCATCTTTTAAAGTTGTGACAACTCTAAGAGGTTTATTAAATGCGAAATAATACTTTTCTTCAACTTTATATATTGGCTTTCCATTAACCGTAATTTCAGAATCAGCAGAAAACTTTTTGCCAAGTTCATTTATAACTATCCCATTAACCTTGACTTGACCATTTAAAATAAGCTCTTCGGCATGGCGTCTTGAGCAATAGCCCCTATCAGCAATTATTTTTTGAAGTCGTAATTCTTCAGACATATTTATTCTTCCCTTCTTGAATTATCATATAAATTATACTATACTTTAAACGCGTTGCCAATGTAGCTCAGTTGGTAGAGCAACTGATTCGTAATCAGTAGGTCAGCAGTTCGATTCTGCTCATTGGCACCACGACTTTTAAAATATGCCCGTAGTTAGGGCCTTTTTTATATATTTTTTTATACTGATTGATAACAAATTGATAACATTTTTACTATTTATTCTTTTATATATTTTTCTACCATTAAAAATGATTAAAGATTTTTAATTATATTTTTTTAACTCGCTTCATTTAATATATCATGAAAGCTTTGATCCTATTAATTATATCCATATTTATTCCTTCACTGAATAAGTCTCAGGTTACACAAAATCTTGATATTCCTTGCAGCTCATATGTAGTAATGAACCGTGCAACAACAGAAGTCATCGCAGGAAAAAACTTAGAATTACAACGAAGTGTTGCCTCAATTTCTAAAGTCATGACTGCAATTATTGCTATTGAAAGCAATCATTTATTCGATGTAATTGAAATAGATGAAAAGGCGAGCAAACAAGAAGGAAGTTCACTTTACCTCAAGCCTTTAGAAAAAATAAGCCTACTAGATCTTGTTTATGGATTAATGCTTCGCTCTGGTAACGACGCAGCCTACACCATTGCTTGCTATTTAGAAGGAAGCATTGATGCATTTAAAGATAGAATGAATCTTAAGGCCAAAGAATTGTCGATGAACAACACATATTTTAATAATCCGTCTGGACTAGACATCGATGATGACGGCAATATATCAACTGTATATGATATGGCATTATTATTTTCCTACGCGATGAGTAATAGCATATTCTATGAAATAGTTAACACTAAAGAATATCATTGCTTAGAAAATAAAGTGTGGATAAATAAAAATAAGTTAATTCGTAGTTACGAATATTGCGATGGTGGAAAAACTGGATATACAAAAAAGGCCAAAAGAACTTTAGTAACTGGTGCAAAATATGATACTACTGAATTATGCATCGTTACTTTTAATTGTGGTGGTGATTTTTCTTATCACAAAAAACTTTATGAATACTACTTTGCTAATTATAAATATATACCTTTCTTAGTAAAGGGTAAAAACTATATAGCTGGAAATGAGATTTATAGTGATAAAAACATTGGCTTATTTAAAAAACAAGAAGAGATTAAAGGAAGCTGCATAAAAATATATCGAATTGATACTGAAGGAAATCTAATCGAACTTCAATTGGTTATTAATAATAAAATAATAGAAAGGATATTTCTATGAACGGAATATGGCTCGGAATATCTTTAATCTCTCTAATTTATGGTCTTGTTACAGGTAGAATAGAAGTTCTCGCTTCTGCAATTTTAGATATACCACAAAAAGGATTAGAACTGGCGGTAACATTAGTGTTCTCTGCTGTATTTTGGAATGGAATGATGTGTATTCTTTCTGATGTTGGTGCAATAGGATTTATTTCAAAACTATTAAGGCCATTGCTTCATTTAATAATGCCTGAATTAAAAGATAAAGAAACAATCGACCTAATATCAACTAATATCGCTGCAAATATGCTTGGTTTAGGCTTTGCCGCAACGCCTAGTGGACTTAAAGCGATGAAAAGAATGAAACAATTATCACTTGAAGAAGATAATACCGCTAGCGATGAAATGGTAACTTTTTTAGTGTTAAATACTGCTGGAGTTACATTAATTCCAACTTCAGTTCTAGCCATTAGACAAAGTTTTGGTTCAGCGAATCCAGCAGACTTTGTCATTTTAGGAATTATATCTACTTTATTAAGCTGCATTTCTGGACTATACCTTGATCATGTTTTAAAGAGTCATCGAAAAAAGAAAAGAATAAAGGAAAGCAAAAATGCTAGCTAAAATATCATTAATACTTATTCCAATAATAATAATCGTCGCCTTCGTTCTCGCATTAATTAAAAAAACTAAACCATATGATTCATTTATAAAAGGAAGCCGTGAAGGATTAGGTTTATTTAAAGAAGTCTTCCCTTCAGTTCTAGGAATGCTATTTGCTGTAACTATGCTAAAAAGTTGTGGCCTATTAGATGATTTATCTGAAGCTCTTGGCAAGGTTTTTTCCCAAGCAAATATAATCGCCGATATTACACCGATGTTAATCTTTCGACCTATATCTGGATCAGCATCTATTGCAACATTATCTAATATATGCTCAAAAGGCGCGGATAGTATGAGTTGTAAAATTGCCTCAACTATACAAGGGTCGACCGATACGACGCTCTACGTCCTATCACTATATTTTTCTTCAGTTGGAATAACGAAATGGAAACACGCTCTATCGGTTGGGTTATTTGCCGACGCAGTTGGAATGATATCTGGTATAGTTTTAGCGCTAATTTTCTTAAGTTAAAAAACTAATAAAAGCATTGAACAATAAGCATTTTAAGGAAGAAACAATTTATTCTTAATAACTATAGTTGTTTCTTTTAAAATAGCGTAAATGTCTACTAGAATAAATAGATATGTTTTAACTTATAAACTAAACTTTTTTTCTACTTTATCTTACAAATTGTTCCAATTTATTTCTAATTTAATATACATAAATTAATATTATTTGCTATAATGACTATATGACTGAAATTATAGCTATTGCAAATCAAAAAGGTGGAGTTGGAAAAACAACAACCGCCATTAATTTATCAGCTTGCTTAGGTGCTCAAAACTACCGCTGTCTACTTATAGATTTAGATCCACAAGGCAACTGCTCGCGTGGTATAGGAATAGACAGTACAGCATTGAAAAGAACACTTTTTGATGCTATGGTTGGCCAAGTAGAAGTAAAAAAAGTCATAAAGAAAAATGTTACTAATAATGTTGACTTATTGCCAGCAAATTTAAATCTCGCATTGGTAGAATCGACAATCATTTCTTCAGGAAATGTTGGAAACAACTATAATGTCTTGCAAAACACAATAAAAGGGATTATTGACAAATATGATTTTATAATAATCGATTGTCCTCCTTCACTTGGATTTCTCTGTTTTAACGCATTAACATTAGCCACCTCTACATTGATTCCTGTACAATGTGAATACTTTGCTATGGAAGCTGTTGCACAAATTCTTGCAACTATTAATTCAATAAGAACAACAACCAATCCAAATCTAGAAATTCTTGGATTCTTGCTTACAATGTATAGTCGTACAAGACTGAATAGTGAAATAAGTGCTGAAGTTGCTCAGACATTTAAAGAAAAAACTTTAGGAACTCCTATTCCTCGCAATATAACACTTGCCGAATGCTCTGCTATTGGTGTACCAATTAACACATATAAACCAAGAGCAATAGGAACGATGGCCTATTCTTCACTAGCACGTGAGGTTATTGATTATGTCAACAAAAAAGAAAACAACAAATAGCACTTTATCAGGTTCTTTAGATAAATTACTAAAAAAATATAGCAACACACAAGTTGCTACAAAGTTTGAACAAAATATTGCTTCAATTCCTTATCGTGATTATGAGACTAAAGAAGTTGAAATTTTTGAACTCTTTAACATAGAATTATTTGATATAACAAATACATTTATAACTCAACTTCCATCATTTATTTTTATCGATGATAATAAGGCAAAAGTATTCTCTGGCATTGAACAATATATCAAGGCAAAAGAAGAACAAACAACATTTAAAGGCTGCTTAATAAAAGATATAACATATGATGATGTATTGCTTTATTGTTTAAATAAAATAAATAGCAATCAATACAACTCTTTGGTAAAAGCATATGCTTTTAGTTTCTTAAAAAACAAATTCAATATTAGTTTTAGTCAATTAAGCGAAGTGATTGGCGTTTCTAAAGGACATATTATTAATACAATAAGCCTTTTATCAATGCCAGAAGAAATAAAAAACGATATAAAGAATTTTTCAATAAGCCCAACAATTGTTCGTGCGTTAAATGGTTTAAATAGCGATGAAAAAAAGATTGAGGCATATAAAGAAATTAAAAGCAAGAAACTTTCATCACTAGAATCTGTAAATCTCGTTAAATCATATAATAGCAAATCATAATACCTCGCCCGCACCTCCTACACCGCTCCCGAATCCGTAGCCGTAGGCGGAGGAG
>CAOSOP010000065.1 GCA_948525355.1 uncultured Bacilli bacterium
GAGCTAAAGCTTGAATTTGTTTGAATCTACTAAATCGTTTACTTTATTTTTATTTGGCAAAGGTTTGGATAATGACTGTATAAAGTTAAGTCTGCTTTCAATGTATATGTCTATAAGTGATTTGATTGAATAACCTTTGGGTGAGAAAAGATTTATAGAGTAGTTTCCGGGGATCGTATTTAATTCGTTTATATATATTTCATCACCACTTTTAATAAAGTCATATCTTACAACACCAGATAATTTTAGCTTTTCATATAATGTTACTACAATATCTTTTATTGTGTTTAATTCTTCGTCTGAAGCATTGTATGGACAGTCTTTTTTTGTTTTTCCACCGGTGTATTTATCTTCATAAGAGTATATTTTGTCATCATCTTTTATTATTCTTTCTAATTCAGAAAAATGATATTTATTTTGATTATCTTTGATTACTGCAATATTGATTTCTTCTTTTTGTGTGAAGTATTCTTCAATAAGGACGTAGGAAGAGTTGACAAATGCTTTTTCTAAAGCAGGTTTTAGTTCATCAAAGCTATTAGCTAATTCTATACCTATAGAACTGCCTAGGTCATATGGTTTAATTATTAAAGGAAAAGTTAATTCGTTTATAAAGCTTTTCATATCAAAATCATTCTCTTTATACTTGGAAAATGATAATGATTTAGCTCTTGCTGTTTTGATGTTTAATGAATTGACTAAATCTTTAAATAGTATTTTATCTTGTGCTATAGCTGAGGCTGAAATTGGAGGAGTTAAAGTTTTAAATCCTTGGGTTATAAAATAAGCAGCCATAGTTCCATCTTCAGTGTTAGAACCATGTACTACAGGGAAGACAAGGTCGAAATATATTTTTTTATGTCCTTGTTTAAAAAATGATAGGCCTTTTTTCTTTTTAAATTCACCTTTTATAAAGCGTTTCTTATCGATATAGTTTTCAATGTTTAATACTCCTTGTCCACCATAAAAGCAGTAATCGTTAGGATCTTGGTATACGAGATAGGGGTGATATTCAACACTTGAAAGAAGCGATTTATAAACTTTAATCGCAGTTATTATTGAAATTTGTTCTTCGACACTTCTACCACCACATACTATTATTATATTCATATTTTACCTCTTTTAATTTAATGATATATATTTTAAAAATATGATTATCTAAGCGTTGTAGAGGTTCCAAAAGTTAAAATAAGCAGTGTTCCTTCTTTGATATACCTTTTTTTAAATTTAATTTTATCTTTTATTTTAAGACTATAGATTATCTCTTTTTCAGATTTGCTAAGTTTTCTTGTATAGATGATAGAATCTGCTTGATTTAATTGCTCAAAGAATGTTTTTAACATATCTTTGTTATTATTAATCTCAGCTAATCCAGAAGAAACAATCTGATATGGTTTTTTGAATTGCTTCATCAGTTCTATATCGTCTTTTACGGACTCTAAGTTGATATTATATGAATCATCGATTACGATTAAACTTTCTTTTTGATATATTCTTTTTCGTCTTTCTGGAAGAGTGATGTTTGGCATAATAGCACATAGTCTTTCTTTGCTGATGAAATTAAGTGAAACAATATAGGAAAGATAAGCATCAAATATTAAATGTCTTGTTAAAAGAGGAAGTTTGATCTTAGTTTCATTGGTTTTGATAGTATTAGAATCTAAGACGCTGTAGTCGGATTCTTTAATTGGGACATATTGTATTTCTTTTTTCTTTTCAAGTATTTCTAGTGTGTCTGCATTATAGAACAAGATTCCACCTGGTTTTAATAAGTCTTGTATAGATTGTTTTTCTTTTTTAATATTGTCTAGAGTTTTAAATGTTCTGATGTGCTGCATTCCAACAGAAGTAATGATTGCATAATCTAGCTTTAAGAACTTTTTAAACTTCTTCATTCCTCTTACTTCATCAACGCCAAGTTCGATAATTAAATAGTGGTCAAATACACTGAGGTTTTCGTTTATAAATCTACAGAGCCCCATCGGAGTATTGATATTTTTATCTGTTGACAATGGGTTTATATCACCGAGAGTTTGTTTTAAGAAATATTTTACTGTTGTTTTGCCATAGCTTCCAGTAATGCCGATTATCTTTAAATCTCTAGAAGAGGCTAGTTTCTTTTTAGTAATTAGATAGTAGTGTCTTTGTATTAGTTTTTCAATCGGTAAATCAAATAAATTAGAGATTAAAACAACTATTAAATAAGAAATTATGGTTGATTCAATGAATATATAGAAGTATGGAAGAAGTAAGTAATAAGTAATATTTAAGGAGAAAAGTATAATGATAGAAACTAGTAATAAAATTATACTTCTTCGAGTGATTATTAGTTTTCTTTTAGTAGTTATAATTAAGGAGAAAAGTGGTAATAAGAGCGCTAGAAAAGAAGTAAATTCAAAGTATAGCGGAAGAATTGTAGCGATGATTAATAGCGGTATATATAGTGAATAAAGAAATAGGTTGTTTTTAATCTTATCTTTCTTAAATAGAATATATCGCTTATTGCTGTAGTATTGATCTTGAAGAATAGAGATGTTGAAATATAGAATAAATATGTCGATGATATTTATTGCTATTAGATTAAATATATTCATTTTCGTTTATAACCTTTAATATCTGCTCGGGATTATCATATAGTGAAGAATGATACCCTTTCAGAGTTCTAACATCACTGATGCCATGCTTTTTCGCTCCTTTTAAAGCTGATTTAATATCTATTTCACTATCATTCTTAAATAGTATTAATGTAGCATTGGTTTTATTAATGGATTTAGGATAGTAATCTTTTAATGTCATGAATAGTTCTTTGTTTTCTTTAGTAAGGCTTTGATAATCCATAGAACCCAAGTATTTTTTCGCTGTATTTTTATGAAATAGTTTGCATAACTTTTTCATAGCTTTATTTCTGATTATCTTATATCTTCTTTTTAACCGCAAAGCTAATCGCGGTTTAAAAATAGATGGAGCGATGTAGATAATCTTTTTATATGATACGTTTAAATTTGAAATAAACTTATTTCCACATGAATGAGCGATGATTATATCAGGTATAAAGTTTTGTTCATCAAGAATGGTTTCAAGTTCTTCTACATATTCTTTCGGTGAATAGAGTGTTTCTAGTTTTATTGTTGAATCTATTCCTTCTAAGGAAACAGCAAGGATTTCGTAGGTATGGCCTAGATAGTTTATAAAATCTTTATTTATTTGGTTATTCCATCCAGGTGTAAATAGAATCTTTGCTTTATCTTTTTCACCGCTATGGTAGATATTATATTTCATGGTCTATTATATGTTTGAAATTGCTTATTGTAATCTATTTTGTTATACTTTCTTTATGAATATTGGAATAGTTTTTTTAATCGTTGCATCAATTGCTTTAGTTATTGGTCTAGTAATACTTGTTATTGCTGGAATAACGAAAGTTAAAGCAGGACATGTAAAAGTCGTTGAACGAGCAGGGGAATATTATGAATTATTAAATAGTGGCACTCATTACCGACATCCACTATTATATACAGTTGTCGGTTACTATTCTTTAGGACTTCAATCAGCGACAATAAGATTAAAACATTGCGATATGGATTTATCATATCGAATCATCGATCCAAAGCAATATCATTATAGTGGTCATGCTTTTTTAATATGGATCAGCGACAATCTTGATGGAGAAACTGATTATGAAAAAATCAGAACTGATATATTAAATGAAGCTAGTAATACTGGCATTGAAATAGAGTCGTTAGATATTTTCGCTAAATAACTGTTACGGATTTGGCTAAGTTCTTAGGCTTATCAATATCTCGATTCAATATTTTAGCAACTTTATAAGAAAGAATCTGTAGACCAATCAATATGCCTATGGATTTTAGTTTTTTTGGACCACTTATAAAACTGACATCAGATATTTTGCTATTTGTTGAAAAGAGAAAACATGGTGCATTTCGACATTTGACTTCTTCAAGTGATGTGAGTATTCTTGATTCATATTTTTTATCAGTAGATATGGCTAAAACACCGAAACTATCGTTTATCGTCGCTATAGGTCCATGCTTTAATTCACCGGAGTAGATGGACTCGACATGGAGGTAAGAGATTTCTTTTAACTTTAAGCTTCCTTCATCACATAAAAACTTGTCCTCGCCTTTACCTATATAATACATAGAACTTAATGAACTTATTTTTAAAGCGATGGAATCTAACTCTTTTTCGTTTTTAACCATATATCTTATAGCTCTATTTATTCTTTTAAAGAAATAATCGTAATTCGTAATCTTTGAGAGCATGAGGGTGAGAATAGTTATTGAAGCAAGGTAACTCTTGCTTGCAGCAACGCTTTTCTCACTTAAAGCACACATATAAAGAAATTCATCTGATAGTCTTTTTAAACTAGAGTTTTTTCCATTTGATAAGACGATTAATTTAGCTCCTGTTTTTTTTATCATCTTGCTCGTTTTGATTAAATCAAATGTTTCACCTGATTGACTGATAACTATATAGCAATTGTTATTGTTAATTTTTAGATTTTCACTTCCAATATGTGTTTCAAACTTATCACTATCAGAATAGTTTTTAAAAAGATTGGCCGCATTATATGAACTTCCACAACCGATTAAGACAACTTTATTAAACCTACTAATATCATCACTAATTCGTTGATATTCTGGTTTTAATTTATTATCCTTTATATAATAGGACTTGATTCTTTTTATCACTTCAGGCTGTTCTTCAATTTCTTTTTTGAAATAACAATCAATATTCTCTTTTGATTCTTTATCAAACTCATTTTTTTCCTTTACAAAAGGAATGTTTATTTTTTTATGATGACGGAAAAGACTTGCCGAATCTTTGTTTAAATATCCGAATTCCAAGTCATTAGGGTAATAGGTCATTTTGACTTTATTTTTAATTGCCTCTATATCGCTTGCAAGATAAAAAGAATCGTTATTTTTACCAATTACTAGAGGAGATCCCCTTTTTAGAAAGTATAAGCCTTTATCATCCTTAATTGAAAAGATTATCGCCAACTCTCCTTTTAAATCTTTTAATACTTTTTCCAATACTTTATTAATGGTCAATCCTTCGTTTAAAAGATATTCTATATAATTAGCGATTACCTCAGAATCGGTTTCACTATAAAAAGAGTAACCAGCAGTTATAAGTTTATCCTTAATCTCTTTATAATTAGAAATTATACCATTGTGCACCAAAGTTATTTTTTTATTATAACTTAAATGCGGATGAGCATTTAATTCGCTGACGATTCCAGTTGTTGCCCATCTTGTATGACCTATGCCTATATCAGAGCACAGTTCACCAACTTTAGTTTTAAGAGAGGCAACTCTTTCAATTGTTTTAACTATAATATTTGGAAATAAGTATATTCCCGCGCTATCATATCCACGATATTCAAGATTTAATAAACCGTCAAGAAGAACTTGACTAGCATCTTTATCATTTACTACTCCAACTATTCCACACATAACCTTTTACCTTTTCTAATAGATAGCTTTCTGCTCTATCTAAATCGTTTTTATCTTTAGATTCTAAGTAGATTCTAAGTAGTTTTTCAGTTCCACTTTCTCTAATAAACAAGTAACCATCATCTTTAAGTCTCTTATATACTTCTTCTTTTAAATTGCTATTAGAAAGCAAGTGTTTGACTTTTTCTAAATCGCCGGATTTAATATTTATCAATTTTGATGGGTTAACTTTTAGATTTTGTAAATCTTTTTTAACTTCATTTTTATGATTCCTATATGTTAAAAGAAAATTACACAAGGAATATAAGCCATCACACGGATGATCATTAAACAGAATATGTCCTGATTTTTCAAATCCAATCAGGGCACCTGTCTCTTTCATTTTCAGATAAACATTTTGGTCACCAACATCACTTTGATAAACATTAATGTTTAGTTCCTCTAAATATTTTTTAATTCTTCTATTTGTTAAAGGTGTTATTACACAACCAGTTTTATATTGTTCAAGATTATTTTTAATAATGATATACGATAATACATCACCATCTAGAACAGTATTAGGTGTGATTCCGATAAGACGATCACCATCACCATCTAATGCAAAACCAAAATTACAGGCATATTTTTTTAAAAGTTGCATTTTTTCATGGATGTGCAATGAACCAACATTTAAATTTATGTTTTCACCATCAGGAGAACATCCAATTTTAATGAAGTCATTAATACTAAACCCATTAAGTAGTGCTGGAAGTAATTTATAACCACCACCATTACTCCCATCGATAAGAAAAGAGCAATCAAAGAGATTATCTAAATCAAATTCTTCAAACATTGATTTTAGATATATATCGATCAAACTAGAAGACTTATCGTATATTCTTCCAATATCTTCTTTATACATAGGTATGAAACTATTATCATTAATTAACTTATTTATTTTTTCTTTGATAGAATTATCTATCTTATCACCATTTGTATCAAATACTTTAATACCATTATATTCAGTAGGATTATGGCTTGCAGTTATCATTACACCATAATTTGCAGAATAATGCTTAGTTAAAAATGATAAGCTTGGTGTAACACAAACACCTAATTCGAAGACATCAGCACCACAACTTATAATTCCATTAATTAATGCACGGCAATATAAATCTCCGCTTCTTCTTGTATCTTTTCCAACAACTACTAGATTTGAATTTGCACCAAGGAAGCAGCCTATTTTATAAAATAAATCAGGAGTTATTTCTTTTTGGACAATTCCTCGAATTCCATCTGTTTTAAATTTAAGTTCCATTACATTCGCCCTATTTTAATATATGAATTAGGTAGAATATGTGATAACTTTCTCGCCCCCACTAACTCCCACACCCCCGAGGACGTCGCCCCAGGCGAAGGACG
>CAOSOP010000066.1 GCA_948525355.1 uncultured Bacilli bacterium
TTCGTCCGTCTCCAGGAGAGACGTCCTCAACGGTGGTGTGGGGCTGGTGGGTGAGTAATTTAATGATAAATTTTTGGCAACAATGTGGTTATTAATGTTGCTAAAAGCACTAAAATAAATTTTTTCTTGAAGTATATAATAAATTAGTATATTATTTATACGTGGTGTTTTTGTATGAGAGATAAAGTTATTTTAATTTGTACTGAGTGTTTTTCTCGAAATTATCAAATTCATTGTAAGAAGGATGGAAAGACAGAACGATTCGAAATCAAGAAGTTTTGTCCTAAGTGCAATAAGCATACTGTCCATAAGGAAAGTAGATGAGGTGGCTATGAAGAAAATTAGTAAGTACTTCAAAGGTGTTGGAGAAGAGGTTAGAAGAATTAGATGGCCTTCTAAGCATTTATTATGGTCATCTGTTTTAGTTGTTCTTAGTGTTACAATAGTTTCAGCATTGAGTATATTACTTTGTGATCTCGTTTCTGCAAAAATATTGGATGCTTTTGAAAATGCGTTTAATAGCAGCAGCGATAATAGTTCTGCTGCAGCTATGCTTTTAAATAATTTAGTGAGGTGGGTTAAATGAGTCAAAATCAAGATTTAGGATCTAAACAATGGTATGTTGTTAATACATATTCTGGTCACGAGAGCAAGGTTGCTAAAAATCTCGAAAAGAGAAAAGAATCTCAGAATATGCAGGATTATATTTTTAGAATTGTTGTCGCTGAAACAACTGAGCCAGGAATGAAAAATGGTAAGCCAACTGGTAAAGAGGTTGTTAAGAATTTATATCCAGGTTATGTTTTCATTGAAATGATCATGACTGATGATGCTTGGTTTATGGTTCGTAATACGCCAGAGGTTACAGGTTTCGTTGGTTCTAGTGGTAAAGGAACAAAACCTTTCCCAATTCCAAATGAAGAGATTGAACCTGTATTGAAGAGAATGAATATTATTGATGAAGATATGTTCTCTGATTATAAGATTGGTGATAATGTAAGAGTTATTTCGGGAACATTTGAAGGACTTAATGGTCCAATTGAGACTGTTGATGTTGAAAATAAGAAAGTGTCTTTGTCAGTTGTTTTCTTTGGTAGACCAACAGTTATTGAAGCTGATTTTTCTGAAATTGAAAAACTTGATTAAAATTATGTCGTTTGTATCAAACGACATTTTTTATGCTATAATTTATTTATGGTTATCGAAAAAATTGATGTATTTAAAAATAGTTTTGATCAAGAAGTTATTGTGATTCTAACTAATCGTGCTGATAGAAGAATTATGCACTGCAATTTTGGCATGTGCTTTATTAATAAAAAGAATAGCTCAAAGAGGATATTTTCTACTTTTTTAGCAAATAGAAAAAAATATTACGATAACCTTTTATCTTTGATAACTGAGAATAAAGCTTATGAAGAATGTTACTTTTCTCTATTTGGGGAGAAAGTATTTTTTCCTAAAGCGTTGTTTGTAAGAGGAGATAACATAGAGCTTTTTAATTATATGATTAAGGTTTTTAAAAAGGAACTGCCTAAGTATTTAAAAGAATCAATTGCAAAGTTTTCTGAATTGTTTGGGTATGACTTTACTTTAGTTCCTTTAAAGACCAATACGCTATTATCAGTTTATGGTAAATATACTTTTTACCCTAAAACTAAGACATCTAAACTGACTTTTAATCTTTTACTATGCCTACATAGTAAATTTGTTATCGATTCTATAGTAGCACATGAATTATCTCATCATTTTCATTTCAATCATGGACGAGAGTTTAAAAAACTATTGTATTCGGTATTTCCTGAATATGATAAGGCAAAAGAAATTTTATCGGGGTGGTAGTGTATGATTAAAATAATAAATAGTAAAGAAAATAGCACTTATAAATATTTATGGGAGATTTTTTGTGGGAAAGTAAACAACAAAGTACTTATTTATGGTGACGATCTAATTTATGAAGCAAAAGCAAGTTCTAAGCTTGAGAGTTTAATTGTCTATGAAAATGAATATATAGATGAAGAAATGGAGACAATAGTTTTAAAGGAAAATCTATTTAAAAATATTTGCAGTTATAAGAGCTTACCTAAAAGAATAGGAGTTGCACATTTGAATTACAGCCTTCCTAAAAGAGGTGACTTGATATATTTAGATGGTGTTCAAGATCCAGGAAATGTTGGTACTATAATTAGAACGGCCTTGGCATTTTCTTATGCGGGAGTTGTTTTGAGCAAGGATTCAGCAAATATTTATAACACGAAAGTTGTTCAAGCAAGTAAAGGTGCAATTTTTAAGATACCAGTTATAAAAAAAGATATATTTGATTTAGATTTATCTAACTATGAAGTTATTGGTACTAGTCTTCAAGGAGAAGATATAAAAAACTATGTGCCAAGTAGGAAAGAGAGGATTCTTGTTTTTGGTAGTGAGGGTCAAGGAATGAGCGAAAAAGTTGGAAATATATGCACAAAAAAGCTTCTTTTACCAATAAAAGATATAGATTCCTTGAATGTTGCGTCGGCAGCGAGTATATTTATATATGTACTCCGGAGGGAAAATGGAAATTAATGCAGTAGATTTAAACAATGTAAAAGTCAAAAGAGTTATTATTTGTTGTAATGGTTTTATTAATTTAAAAAAGCATGCTCTTGCAGTTTTTAAAGAGTATTTTGATCAAGTAGGTCATGATGAAAACCATGAAGTGAAATTAATAAACCTATATGATCCGGATGATAAAAAGACTTATAACAGAAAGAAACAGATCAATGTTTTGGCTGAACAAGTCAAGCAATATGCAGAGCAGAATTATATAATCTACCTCTTAGGATATAGTTATACTTGTGGCATATGTGCAAGAGTTGCGACAATGTTTCCAAAGTATATTAGAAAACTGATATTTATTTCACCAACTCTCTACCTCTTAAAAACAAAGCTTTTAATGTCATATTTAAAAATGGCCGCTAAATATATAAAAATCAGGTGCAAACACCCTAAAAAGTCGAAGAAGACAGTTGAAAAGGCTCATATTAAAGGAATTATTCCGATTGCTTATAATGTTGCATGCAGCATTGTAAAAAACAGAAAGTATTTTAAGAAAGTTAGATGCCGTGTTTTTGTTGGTAAATCCAAAGATGATGCGTTCTGTATTGGAAAGACTTTGTGGAAAATAACTCATCGCTTGGAACAAAACCAGGTTACGATAAAAAGTTATCAATCTGGTGGACATACTATGATTATGCATTTAGAATTAGGAAAAGAATGCTTTGATGATATTCTACAGTTTGCTTATCATATTGTTAATCCACAGTTTGATAAAGAAGAAAATGAAGAAAAAATAGCTACTTTAAGTTTTGAAAGAAAAGAGCTAGAAGAGTTTAATAAAGATTAAAAAAGCGTTTTGAAAACTTTTTAATGACTTGTAATATACTTCTATAGTAAAATATTATTGGTAGATTATGAGCGTACTTTTAAAAAATATTGGAATTGATAAGTTTAGTTTTATAAATGATCGTCGAGACATTAGGCTTTTGCTTGGAAATTACGATTTTGCTTATTTAAAATCGAAAATTGATGATTACATCAATAATATAGTTCATGTTTCTACGTTCCGTAAAGTTCCAAGTATTTTGGTTGCTAAAACTGATTATGGATATGTTGCTTTAGAAAGAGCGTTAGATATCGCTATTGCTAAAGTGATTGCACAGCCTCATTTAATCGAAAATAATTCAGAGTTATATGATTATATAATAAAAAAGATTGAACCCTATATAAAGCAGAACAATAGATTTTTTGATTTGCTTGAAACCAAAATTAGTGAGCATAATTTAAAACTAAGATATCTATCTATCGAAGATATTGAACCATTACCTGAAGAAGAAATACGTTCTATCGTTCCTCGACCTGATTTCTTCAGCTTGTTAAAGAGGTGTTACACGCATTGCTATCAAAATCCTCTTAAAGTTGACTATGATATGAACAAAAAGAAATATGTTTGTTCGCAGAACAAGCATTACCTTTTGGCATACCAATTAATTAGTAAGTTGATCAAGTGTCCTGAAAATACTCCGAATTCAATACTATACGAATTAAATCGCTATTCATTCGATCAATTCTTTAAAAAAATAAGAGTTGATGATTATTATGCACATGCGTTTAAAATCGCTAAAGTTCCTTTAAAGGATGTTCATCTATCTTCTGAAGAAGATATTGTTTATGGATTGATAAATAAGGATCCTGTTTTGTTTAAGCAACTTTTAGAAAATATTGTTACCAATGGATTAAAACCTGTTGAGATTAACTGCATAAAAAGAGATGATTCATTTTATTCTTTATCGGTCGGAATATATCCTGTTTTAGGTATTAAACTTTTATCTAATTATGAAGTAATAGAAAAAGTTTATCCTGAACTTTTGGAAGATATTGCTAGGTTATCTAGTACAAATAAACAGGATTTTAGCAAACTGAATTTTTCGTATGATTCTTTTGTTGCTAAGGAGTCTTTACATGAAGAAGAAAAAGTTGTTGGTATTTTATCATTACCAAATGTTGTTATTGATGCAGTAGAATTACAGGCAACTGTTAGAGCAGATGTTAACTCTAACATTGAAGCGTCAGAAGACAATCCTTCAGTTCCAACGATAGAAGAAGAGATTGCAAATGAAAAGGAAGAAGAGCTGGATGATGAAAGCTTTAAATTTAAAAGAAAATCAGTAACTCAAACTATTGAATTGAATATGTATTCTGATGATCCATATTTAGATGAAAGATTGAATGCTCCGATTAAATATGGATTAACAAGTTTAAGTTTAAATGAAATAGAAGCTATAGATTATCGTGATTTATTAGCTAATGGACTATCGCCACGCTATAAAAAAGAAATAATCGATTATATGACTTTAAAAAAGGAGTTTCCAGTTCTGCACGCTTCTCCTTCTGAGGAAGGATTATACAAGATTAGTTCTATTGACCAATATAATCTTCTTGCACGAATGATAGCACTTTGTCCAAAACTTATTAAGGATATGGATATTAAGTTTTACGACAACTTAATGTCAATAAAGCAATTTTACGACGTTAAAAGAGTTTTAAAAGCTGAAGTTAAAGTTGCTGATAATGGAACAAAGAAAAAAGGAAATATATTCCATCATCTTACTGATGGAAAACTTAATAGAACACTTTTAAAAAAGAAATTAGAGGATTTAACTTTTGAAGAGTTAGTTGAAGTATCGGTCATCAAGGATAAAGATATTTTAGAAAGATTTAATCCAGTTAAAGATCCAGCAATATTTTATCGCACGGTAAGATCATTCCTTGAGTGCCTATTCCACCTCTATTATATTCATTTAGATAGTGAGAATATTTTCCATGATAATGGTAAATGGACCGATAAGTTTAAACCATTATCGGCATGGGTTCAAATGTTCAAAGCAATAAACAAACGAAGTGATATAAGATTAAAAGTATTTACTGATAGTGTTTGGGAATCCTTTGTTGAAAGTATGAAAATGGTTGTGGCGTTTATGCTTAATGAAATAACTCATATGTCATTTGCTGCTGAACGATATAAAAACGAATGTGCGGACTTTATTTGGAAAAATGCATCGCTGGAGAGCGTTATAATATATATACTGAATAATATAAGATAGGAGGTTTAAATATGGGAAAAAAAGTAGTTATAGATGATGAGATTATACAAGAAATAAACTCGAAGATAAAAAAGTCGAGAATTAGAGCTTTAATCATTGCAGCAGTTCTTCTGATTATTCCAATAGGACTTTGGTTGATTACACGAGATTTTATGGATGTTATTATGGTTGGTGTAATGGTTTTAATAGTCGATGGATTTTTAATATTCAGTTTACCAGCATATACTAAGGCCAAACTGCTCAAGCAAAAAATCGTTCCATTAGCGGTAAAGCAAGCTTTTGGAAGCAAAGCAATTTATAATGCTAGAGGTGGAATTGATAGCAACGTTTTAAAGAGAATGGCACTTTTTAAAGTTTATACATTATCACAAGAAGATTATATTTCGGCGGAATTTGAAGGTGTTAAGTTTATTTGTGCTGATGTTGATTCTTACCAAATAGTTAAAAGCGGAGATTCAACACGAAAAGAGTATTACTTTCAAGGAATGGTTTTAATCACAGATTTTAATAAACCTTTTAATGGTGAAGTTGTTATTAAAGAGAATGATTATTCGGGTGGAAGAGTTGGAAAATCACTTGAAGAATTTGAGACAGAAAGTATCGATTTTAATAAATCATATAAAGGATATGCGACAAATAAGCATCTTGGTTTCTATGTTATAACTCCTCAATTAATTGAGAGATTAAACAAAATTAGAAGACTTATTAAAGGTGGGTTCTGCTTCAAGTTCTGCAGCGATAAATTATACATCGCTATAAGTGGTGCTAAGAATCATCTTGAAGGAAAGAATATGAAAAAAATCAGTGCAGATGTATTAGAACAATTGGTCAAAGAACTCGAACCAATAAAAACTATTATCGGTGAACTTAATTTAGATACATCATATTTTAGGGATGTAGATGAAGTTATTAATGAAGCAAAAACAGAAAGAAAAAAGGCATCTAGAATAAAGGAAGAAGTAACTAACAATTAGTTATTATCTCACCCCCACTCACTATTCCGCCACCGAGGGAATCGCCCCTGGCGATGACCGAGGTGGGGTAGGTGGTGGGGCGCCGGTAAGATACAATGTAACCAATCGTGCGCAATTTGGAT
>CAOSOP010000067.1:0-1355 GCA_948525355.1 uncultured Bacilli bacterium
TAGATGTTATAAGGAGTTTATATAGTTGTGGTTGCATTAACTTTGACATCTAACCCAAAAAATGAAAATGATGTTTTATTTTTGAAAAAGTACTTGGTTTTTATGAAAGTATATAATAGTATATATATGAATTTTTTTGTGTGTATAAATATAAATTGAACAAATAAATGTATGCCATAAACTTTGTTTGCTATGTACACAAGGGTAAAAGACTAGATTTAATAAAAAGGAGAGTTAAGTATGATGAAAAAACTGAAAATGAAGCGATTGACCGTTGTTTCTATGCTAGTAGCCACTATGTCTATTCTTTGGGTAGATTCTATTTCCATAAATGGTGTTAGCAAGAGTAATATCGTCCGAAATGCTGATTCAGTTGATACAGAAAATAATCTTGGTGACAGCTCTGAAATCAATGTTACTGCTGTTAGCAATCTTATGGGTAAAATTATGGGTGAAACAAGTCCAAAGAGTTATGACGAATTGAAAACTTATATGATAAGCACTGAAGGTAATGTAAGAACAGGTGAGCAAATTGGTACACAGGTCATTTTGGGCGGTTATACATGGAATGTCGTTTATTCTTCCCTTACAGGTACTAGCGAAACCTCGAATGAAGAGCGCGATGTCGTTGCAACCCTTTGGCTTTCCGAAAGTGATATAAAAGTCAAATGGAATATGTGGAGTGGTCCTGATATGGACACAGACTATCCTTCAAGCATGTATAGTTCAAGCTATATCCGCAGTTACTTGACGGGAGAAAAATATATAGCAAAAGCAGATGATGCAGAACTTACGGTGGGTGAACAAAATGAAGCTTGGAAAGGCTTTTTAGATAAATACACAAAATATATAACAATACCTTCAGAAATAGCTTATCAAGAAACCGAAAGCCTTGTTAAAACCAATGGTTTCCCAAGACTTTCACCCAATGAGGCTTACGGAACCCCAGAAGAAGGTAATTGGTATGATGACAAAATGGACTTCAAAGATAAACTTTTATATTCCGAATGGAAAAATGATAAGATTTGGCTACCTAGCCTTACAGAGACAGGATGCAACCAATCAGGAGAAAACAGTGGGACAACCAATAAAACGGGTATATGGAATATGAGTCCAGAAGCTCGCAAGAATGTATCAAGTACTTGGCTCCGTTCTGGTCACACATCTAGCACCTATATGGCTTATTTTCTTCAATCTAACGGTTCTTATTCTATGAATAATGTCGAAGATTCGTACGCCATTCGTCCTGCGTTTCACTTAAATCTTAAAACTGCCTCAACACCAACGAAGAAAATTACTCAACCAACGTTTAACAAAGACAGTTTGATCTATTCAACAAAATCACAAACTATAAC
>CAOSOP010000067.1:1408-6733 GCA_948525355.1 uncultured Bacilli bacterium
CAATGAAAACACGATAACGATCCCAGAAAAATTAGAACCTGGCACTTATACCATTAAGATTAAACCTAAAGAGTTTTATGCTTGGAGTGATGGGACTTGCGATGAGATTAACATTTCTTTGCTTATAAATGATGCTCCAAGTCACGATTCTACAGGAGTTATTGTGGGTATAATTATTGGAGTACTTGTACTTGCTCCGATTGTTGCAATTTTAGTCTTTGTACTTAAAAAACGTAAAGCTAAATCAAATGTGACCCGTAACAAAAAGTAATACGACAACAACTATTTTATACTTCTAAGGATATATCAGTTAAAATCAAAACCCACGACAAATTCGCCGTGGGTTTTTGTTTGACTAGAAAACTGTATTTCCGGTTGTAGAACAATAAAGGAGCTAATAACTATTTTCATCTATTTTTAGAAACATCAATAACCGTATTTCTTTTTTTGCGTTATACAAAGAATAACAGCAACTAATGTTGATAATATTTCTGCAATCAGCATGGATAACCATATTCCGTTGACTCCTAAAATCAGTGGAAGAATATAGACACATGCTAATTGAAAAACAAGTGTGCGCAAAAATGATATTACTGCTGAAATTATTCCATTTCCAAGTGCTGTAAACATTGATGAAGCAAATATTGAAAAACCTGAAAATACAAAAGAAAACGAGAATATGTAAAAGGCATTTTTAGTTAATTGGAAAAGTTCTTCGTTATATCCCACATATAGTTTTGATATTGGATGCGCAAGTGCAAGTGCGAGGAGTGTCATTATAACTCCAAAACTACCCATTATAAACAAACTTTTTTTGTATATGTTATGTAATTCTTTTTTATTATTTGAACCATAATTATAACCGATTATTGGTGCTGTTCCGATTGAATATCCGATAAAGACGGCGACATAGATGAAATTAACATACATCATGACACCATATGCTGACACACCATTTTCGCCTATCAAACTCATTAATTGAGCGTTAAAAACTATGCTTATAATGCACGCAGATACATTGCTAACAAATTCTGATAGACCGTTTGAACAAGTCCTAAATAAAACATTAATATTAAACTTAGGTTTTCCTAAGCGCAGTAAGCTTTTATTTTTTAGTGAAAAGTAAGCAATAGGCAAAACTGCTCCTATTACTTGACTTATGCAAGTGGCTATCGCGGCGCCATTTACATTAAGATCAACGATGCCAACTAAAATCCAATCCAAAACAATATTAGTACATCCAGCTAATACTGTTATAATAAATCCTAATAATGGTTTTTCTGCGGTAGAAAAAAATGTTTGGAAAACATTTTACAACATAAAGAAAGGTATAGCGATTAAAACTATTTGACCATAGGAAATACAATATGGAAGCATATCTTCTGTAGCTTTAAAAAGTTTTGAAATATATGGAACCAAAGGAATACCTATGCAGGCAAAGACTATACCACATATTATAGTTACATAAATTAAAAGTGAAAAATACTTATTAGCATCCTCTTTTTTATTTTCATCCAAAAGTTTGGAAATAACAGCTGTACCACCTGCACCAATCATAAAACCTACTGACCCAAGTATCATTATGAAAGGATATATTAAGTTAATAGCTGAGAAGGCGGTTTCTTTGGCATAATTTGAGATGAAAAATCCATCAATAACTCCATATATAGAAGTAAATACCATCATAAATATTGGAGCTAGGACAAAACGAAATAGTTTTTGTAGGTAAAGTGATCACTAAGTTTTACTTTTGTCATAATAATCCTCCTTTTATATATTCAAATATTTATAATTTTGAAAACTGTTGTTTTGTTTCTTCTTTGTATTCATTAAATAAGGTTATAAACTCCATTATTTTTTCCCTTGATAGAGTTTCAATGGTTTCTAGCTCAGCATTGATTATAATATCAGCAGTATTCTTTGCTAAGTCTATTCCTTTTTTAGATAAACCAATAACTTTATTCTTCTTATTGGTTTGTTTACTTGTTAAAGTAATTAAACCAGAATCAATCATTTTCTTCAGTGAAGAATTTATAGTTTGCTTCGACATACAAAGCATTGATGATAGTTCTTTTTGAGTTAAGGCTTTTTCTGATAGTCTTATGGTATATATTATCCATAAAGCACTATCTGTTAAATTATAATGGGTTGCAAGGTTTTTGTACAACTCATCCATCTTTTTAATAAAGTTATTAATTTGCAATAAAAGATACTTTGATTCTAAAACACTCATAACGACCTCTTTTGTCCGAAAACGGACTATTAGCTATATTATAGCTGAGAATATAAAATTAGTCAAATCATTTATTTTCTGAGCATGTTAATAAAACTATTTTATAGACGACTTATTATGCTATAAGAGTTAATAAAGCAGTATGGATGACTTATTGAAAAAGAACACATAAATAAATTTATATAAAATATAACATTATATTAGGAACTATGTTATAATATTTAATACGATTAAAGGAGGTAAAGAAATGAAGAACATTAGCTCATATACTACTGTAAGAGAAATTTACGAGGCTATTGCAGGAAATAATAATGAGATGGACGGAAAATTAGTTGTTATTGATGGATGGATCCGTACAAATAGAAATATGGGTAATATAGGATTTCTTTCCTTCAATGATGGAACTTGTTTTAAATGTGCACAATTAGTATACGATAATGATACTATTAATTTTGAGCAAGCGATTAAAGCAAAACTAGGACAAGCTGTTACTATAACAGGCGTAGTTTCATTGACACCTGGTCAAAAGCAACCATATGAAATAAAGTTAAAAGAATTTGTTTTAGTTGGTGATGTAGATGACACTTATCCTTTACAAAAGAAGAAAACAGGTTTTGAGTTTTTAAGAACTATACCACATATTAGACCGCGAGCAAATACATTTAACGCATTATATAGAGTTAGAAGTGTTTTGTCATTTGCAATTCATGAGTTTTTCCAAGGAGAGGGATTTGTTTATGTTCAAACTCCTATCCTTACATCTAATGATTGTGAAGGCGCTGGACAAGCATTTAAAGTTTGTACTGAAGATAAAAAGCCTGAAACAGATTACTTTGGTAAACCTGTATCATTAACTGTTTCTGGTCAATTACATGCTGAACCTTTTGCATTGACTTTTAGAGATGTATACACATTCGGTCCAACATTTAGAGCAGAAAAGAGTTCAACCACAAGACATGCATCTGAATTCTGGATGGTTGAACCAGAGATTGCTTTTGCAACCATATACGATGATATTGATTTAATGGAAGATTTTATCAAAAATATAGTTAAATATGTTTTAGTTAATTGCAAAGATGAAATGCAATTCTTTAATGATAGAATAGAGCCGGGATTATTGGACAAACTAAATCGTATGGTAACGGAATCTTATGAAATAGTTAGTTATGATGAGGCGATTGAAATCTTAACAGAAGCAGTGAAAAAAGGACATAAATTTGAATACAATGAAATAAAGTGGGGTATGGACTTGCAAAGTGAACATGAGCGTTATATTGTAGAAAAGGTGTTCAACTGCCCTGTGTTCTTAATAAACTTCCCTAAAGATATCAAGGCTTTCTATATGAAACAAAATGATGATGGCCGTACAGTTGCTGGAGTTGATTTACTAGTTCCAGGTGTTGGAGAAATCTGCGGTGGAAGTGAAAGAGAAGCTGATTTAGATAAACTTAAGCAGAGAATAAAAGAGCTTGGTATGGATGAGAAGACATATGAGTGGTATTTGGATACTAGAAGATTTGGTGGATGCCCTCATGCAGGATTCGGACTAGGACTTGATCGCTTATTAATGTTTATAACTGGTATAACAAATATACGCGATGTCTTATTGTACCCAAGAACATATAAAGAGATACTATACTGATGAATAGAAAAGATAAGAGCACCCCAGATTTAACTAAAGAATTTCTTGGACCTATTAATCCAAATTATCCATATGATAGACCACATGGTAATAATGAAAGTACTGTTAGGATTGAAGACAAAAAGGCTGAGAAAAAAAGGTTAAAAGAGGAAAAGAAAAGAAAAAAAAGAGAAGAAAAGAATAAAATTAGTCCTGATAATGATCAAATTAGTCAGGAACAACCTTTTGATTATAAAAATGAAGGTAATATAGAGCAAAACATTGATGGGTCTTCTTCTGTTGATAGTCAAAACTTTAATAATGATAATAGTGATAATAATAAAAAGAAATTAACTCCAGAAGAACAAAAATATCGTAGGAGCCAAAGAACAAAACTTATTATTAGAGTTGTATTAATCGTTTTAAATATTTTGTTAATTGGGTATCTTTTGGCTGAAATAGTTATTATGGTCAAAGATATTGTCTATAATGATAAAAAAGATGAATCATCATATATTACACTATGCGGAAAGAGCACGAAAGTAACAAATAGGTATTATGGTGAAAGTTCAAATGGTGAAACAGTTGAATTAAATGATTATGCTGTCGTAGGAACGAAACTTTTTCTTAGCAAGTATAGAATAGATTCTTCATATAATACTGGATTTACAAAGTTTAGATTAAAAAATGTTTGTGCTGATTCAAATAATGACATAATTACTAGTGGAAATTATATCAACCTTGAGGAGTTGGATAAGGGAGATTATTTAGTATACCCTAATGATGAAGGTTATGGAAAAATAAAGAAGAGCAAACCGGTATTAGATACTGTTTATTCATTAAAAGATTCTAATGGGAATATTAAAAAAATATCTATAAAGAATAATACTAAAACACCAGCAATGGTAATAAGTGTTTCATATGTAACTTCTTTACCAGCAGATTATTATGATTTAGTTGTTTACAATGGAACTGACCCAAAAATAATCAAAGAACTTGATGATAAAAAAGTTAAAGTATGCAGAGATTATCAGTGTGTATATAATACTAGAGCTACATTTGCAGTTACTGTTGGAGAAGAATATTTGTCTCCTAGTTATTTAAACACTATCGCAGGTTATGTCAAGAGTGAAACTGCTAAAATAGGTGACTATTTGTTAGAGAAAAATGATTTTATTAGGGAAGCAAGTGGTCATATTACTTCGGCAGGATTGTGTATAAGTGATGAAACTTGTGTAGTTACACCATATTTAACAGATTCTCATATTGGAAAAATATCTTTTGTAACAAAGAAGTATGATAATAAAAAACCAGATGAATTGAATGAATATTATAAACTAATGTTTTCAGCTAAATAGAATTAAAAATTGAATAACTATATGGCTTCGCCTTTTTGTGGGCCGTTCAAGGGCCAGTTTGAGGGTTTTTGAATGGGCTTGTTTGCGTACGTTTGTGTATCGTAGAGCCATCC
>CAOSOP010000068.1 GCA_948525355.1 uncultured Bacilli bacterium
CACAAAAAGGCGAAGCAAACAAGTACAAACAAAAAAAACTGCCATTTCTTAATACAAGTAAACAGCAGTTCGTAAATTACTTATCAATTATTTCATTATTCTGATTTGGAGTAGATTCTTCAGAACTCTCTTCTTTTTTTACTTTACTATAATCAACTACATTGGTCTCATTAGAACGATGTATTTTTACTGTTAACATTATATATCCAATATAAGCAACTAATAAGAAGAATGTTGCAACAGATGTTAAAATGTATATTACTACAGGATAATTATCTAGATTTGGAATCAATAACAAAGATCCCATAGCTACAAAGAATACAAATGTAGAAACTTTTCCATACCATTTTGCACCATTGATCTTTTTATTCTCATTAAATAAATATATATCAGTAAAGAATAAAGTAACTTCTTTTACTATAAACACTCCTAGCATTATAAAGAATGTCCAGTACTGATAATATGTGATTGATAAGCAAACAGCTATAGCAAATTGCATTAACTTATCAGCTAAGGGGTCAATCGCTTTACCTAACTCAGTAACCATATTACATTTTCTAGCAATAAGTCCATCTAAGAAATCGGTAAACGCTGCTAAAAACAAAACGCCGGCAGCAATAAAATGTTCTATGTGCAAATCATTAATAATGATGCACTGAAAATAGACTATACAAAATGCAGGGATAAGAAGAAATCTAAAATAGACTAGAATATTAGGTATAGTATACCAATCCTTTTTATTTTGAATTATTTTTTGAAAGAATTTTTTCATACTGCCACCTCTTCTTCTTCCTTATTCATGTTTTCTCTTCCGATTGAAAGCATTAATTTTATTCTATTCTCTTGGTTTACTTTAGGAGCACCAGCATCATAATCAACAGCGACTATATTAGCTCTGCTATCCAATTCCATAATCTTTCTAATCATGCCTTTACCTGAAATATGGTTAGGAAGACAGCCAAACGGCTGTGTGCAAACAATATTTGGATAACCTGCATCGACAAGTTCAAGCATTTCAGCTGTTAATAGCCATCCTTCCCCCATCTTATTTCCATATCCATTAATTCCTTTTACCAACTCTTTAACATGACTATACTCAGCTGGTGGAGCAAAATTTGTATAATGTTTTATCGAATAGTTAAATGATTTCTGCATTTCCATGCACTGATTGAATAACCATTTACATATAACCTTTTTTAGGAAACTACCACCATATAAATTAATATCTTCTATTCTATTATCTATCTTAAACAATACGAAATTCATCATTCCAGGTAAATTAACTTCACAGTTTTCTTTTTTCAAAAAGTCTTCTAAGCAGTTATTCCCTAATGAAGCATATTTAACATATATTTCTCCAACAATACCAACCTTGACAATTTTTCTCGTTTGATCTAATTCAAGCTTGCCAAAGTCCTGTGCTATTAAGTCCATATTTCTTCTAATATCTTTAAACTTAAACCCACTCTTGTTTGTCATTTGTTTGACAAGTTTATCCTGCCAGTACATGACCAATTCTTCAGTAGATCCTTTTTTAACTTCATATGGTTCAACTCTATTTTTTAAACACATCAATAAATCACCATATATTACAGCCGCAATTGTTCTTCTTAACATTCCAATGGTAATATGGAATCCAGGATTCTTTTCCATACCAGAAAGGTTAACTGAAACAACAGGAACATGTTCCAATCCAGCCTTTTTTAATGCTTTTCTTAATAAGAATATATAGTTTGATGCTCGACATCCACCACCAGTTTGAGTAATCATTAATGCAACTTTTTTAGTATCATATTCACCAGATTGTAAAGCATTAATCAATTGACCCAAAGATAAAATCGCAGGATAGCATGTGTCATTATGAACATATTTTAATCCAGTTTGTGCTATTTCAGGACTAGTAGAGGTTAATAGCTTGGCATTATATCCATAATGATTAAACACTTGTTGCAAAATCGTAAAATGTATCGGTGCCATCATAGGAAAAAGAATTGTAAATTCTTTTCTCATTTGCTTTGTGAAAAGCAAACGGCCATTTTTATCATACTTATATTTAATTTCTTTAGTTTTCATTTTTTTACCGCCTTATTCTTAACAGCTAAAAGAAGCGAACGTAATCTAATTTTAACCGCACCAAGATTTGTAATCTCATCAATTTTTATTTGAGTATAAATCTTTCCATTTTTTTCCAATATATCTCTAACTTCATCGGTTGTAATAGCATCAACACCACATCCAAAGGAAACAAGCTGAATGAGCTGCATATCCTTTTGACTTTTCACATAATTTGCAGCCTCATATAGTCTTGCATGATATGTCCACTGATTTAAGACATGAATTGGAGGCATCTTTTTAACTAAATGTGAAATTGTATCTTCAGAAATAATAGCTACATTAAAGGACGATAATAAATCATTAATTCCGTGATTTATTAATGGATCGACATGATATGGACGACCAGATAATACCATTATCATCTTATTCTCTTTACGAGCAGTATCGATTATCTCAAGTCCTCTTTCACGAACTTTATTCAAATAGTCTTCATATGCCTTATAAGCTTTAGCGGTAGCCGATTTAACTTCTTTAAGACTTAAATCGCTATAAAAAGATTTAAGCTTTTCATAAATCTTTTCAGCAAAATATTTCTTTTTATGTATTCCGACATAAGGATTAATGAATCTGACATTTTCATTCGTAAGTCTTTTAACATTGACCTTGATAACCTCTGGATAATAAGCAACAACTGGACAGTTATAATGATTATCACTTCTTCCTTCATCAATGTTATAAGACATGCATGGATAGAAAATATCTTTAATACCCTTGTCCAATAAATTTATAACATGTCCATGAACTAGCTTAGCCGGAAAACACACTGTATCACTTGGAATCGTATTTTGACCGCTATGATATAATTCAGTCGAAGATATATCACTTCTAACAACTTCAAATCCAAGTTCTGTCCAAAATGAATGCCAGAACGGAAGCAATTCATACATATTCAAAGCAAATGGAAGGCCGATTTTCCCTCTTCTTCCTGGGACACCTTCATATGATTTTAATAAATCTAATTTAAACTTATAGAGGTCCAAATCGTTGTTAGCAACCTTTTTTGTTACCGGCTTTTCACATCTATTTCCACCGATAAATGTTCTTTTTCCATCAAACTTATTAACTGTCAAACGACAATGGTTTTCACAACCTTGACAAGTTGTGACCATAATATCGTGTTTGAAAGTTTTTAAATCCTCAAGCGTCAAAACACTAGATTTATCAAGATTTAATTCTTTTGAGGCAAGAGCTGCACCATATGCACCCATTAAACCAGCGATATTAGTTCTAACAACATCCGTTTGAAGTTCCATTTCAAAAGCTCTTAAAACAGCATCGTTTAAAAACGTTCCACCTTGTACAATGATTTTCTTACCTAAATCTTCTTTGCTAGAAGTTCTAATGACCTTGTACAAAGCATTTTTAACTACCGATATACTTAAACCAGCTGAAATATCTTCTAACGATGCACCATCCTTTTGAGCTTGTTTAACAGCCGAGTTCATGAATACCGTACATCTTGACCCCAAATTAACTGGTCTTTTTGCAAATAGTCCTAATTCAGAAAAGTCTTGAATCGAATATCCTAGACTATGTGCAAATGTTTCCAAAAATGAACCACATCCAGAAGAACAAGCTTCATTTAAAAACAAATTATCGATAGCTCCGTTATGAATCTTAAAGCATTTAATATCCTGCCCACCAATATCTATACAAAACTCAACCGAAGGTAGAAATTTTTTAGCAGCCATAAAATGAGCCATTGTTTCAACTAAACCATAGTCAAACATAAAAGCGTTCTTTATTATATCTTCACCATATCCAGTTACAGCTGAGCCCTTAATATAAACATTAGGATTAATCGAATATATTGTTTCTAATATATCTTTGACATAAGCAACGGGATTACCGCCGTTTGAAACATAACGAGTGAATAAAATATTTCCTTCATCATCGATAACGACACCTTTAACCGTTGTACTACCAGCATCTATTCCTAAATACACTGGCCCAGTATAATCTTTTAATTCATTGAACTTTACATGATCCTTCTCATGTCTTTTTATAAACTCATCATATTCTTTTTTATCATGAAATAATGGCGCTTGATAAGCAAAGTTCTCATTATTTCTATAAGTAGAAACCTTACCCATTATTTCATCTATATTAACTTCCTCACTAGAGAGAAGAGCTGCACCATATGCAACATAGTACAAAGAATTATCTGGAAGCACACCCTTAACATTTAATACTTTGTCAAAACATTCTCTCAATTTGCTTAAAAAGGTTAATGGTCCACCGAGGTATAACACATTCCCTTTAACTTCACGACCTTGTGCTAAACCAGTAATAGTTTGATTACATACCGCATATAAAATAGATAGAGCTATATCTTCCTTTTTAGCGCCTTGATTTAACAAAGGTTGAATATCTGACTTAGCAAAAACCCCACATCGCGATGCTATGGTGTAGGTCTTTTCAGCATGCTCTGCTAATTCATTAATCTTTGTAACATCAACATTTAATAAATTAGCCATTTGATCGATAAAAGCACCAGTACCACCAGCACAGGATCCATTCATTCTAAATTCAACTCCATTAGTCATAAAGAGAATTTTTGCATCTTCACCACCAAGTTCAATTATGCAATCTGTGTTTGGGTACAATTTATTTGTTGCATATCTTGTAGCATATACTTCTTGATAAAAAGGAAATTTACAAGAATCAGATATACCCATTCCAGCCGAACCGCTAAACGATATTAAAGTTTTTGCACCTTTTAAATCTACATTATCCTTAATCATTCCTAACAAAACAAAAAGATTCTCGTCAATTTTAGAATAATGCCTCATGTAGTGAGTATAAACTGCATTATCACTTTCATCTAACACTACGCATTTAAGCGTTGTAGATCCTATATCAATTCCAATCTTAAAAACTTTTTCCATTCTACTAATCCTCCAATGTAAAAAACCTTTTTCTCTTATTTAAAAGTTCATCATCGTCCTTCTTACTTATTCTTTCAGCATAAAAATAAAACTTTTCCAAAAGTTCTCTGCTAATTTTAAACCTTGCATCCATTTGTCCAATATAATCTGTATCTAATTTATCTTCTTTAGCTAAAGAACTGATATGCTTTAAATATTCAATATACTGATCGAAAGATTGCTTTAAAAACTCAGGTAAATATTCAATAGACTTTTCTTTACTGTTTAAGAAATATGAAACGATCATATAAGATTTAAAACCGTTAAAAAAAGAATAGAGAATAAAAGCAAAACCAAGGCCGAATATATTTGCAGAGAAAGTTTCAATATAAGTTGAAATAACATGACCAATATATGTTCCTAAACACAATCCTAAAGAAAGAATCAAAACAGATGCAACATTAATAAAATACAAGTTTTTAAATACTGGATTATACATTCTGTTATGAATTTTATTTCCATAAATTTTTGGAGCAGCACTATACATAAAAGTCTCACCATTAACAATATTAGTTTGAGTGGCCATAAACCCTTGTATATGCTGTCTTTTTCTTGTGTAATAAATAAAAAGCAAGGCAAACATAAAAGCTAATACACCATACAAAGGATAAAAGAACAAGTAAAAATCAGTTTGACCTACAGGAGTATTCAATAAATACTCAGGATCAGAATCTAACTTAAACTTAAGGTTTTCAAGCATAGATTTATTTGCAAACCCTAAAATTCCAACCGATACCAATGTTATCACTGAAGCAATTAAGAAAAAGAAAAATGTTATTCTTATAATTCTAGAAATAAGGTGACCATCAAATTTCAAAAAGCAAAAGAAAGAAGAACTGGTCTTATATCTAACTTTTCTATCTAAATAAACAGAAGCATATAACTCCGTATCACCTAAAAAAGAAAAGAAACACAAAAAGAGCGCCAAAACGCCACCTAAAAAGACTAATGATTTATAAAATGATACTGCAATGAAAACAACACCAACCAACGCAAAAGAAAGAAAAGACAAAAAATAACTACGCGAGCCAAACTTATTCATAAGCTCTGCAGAGTTCTTAAATAAAGATTTTAGCGAATTTGAATTTTCATATTTGCTCTTCATATATTTATTCCTCCTACAAAAAAGAATAACAATTATATTATAAACCTTTTTTTCAAGAGTATATAGTAAATTATATATATTTATATAATATAAAGTAAGTTTATGTAATTATAACGCGCGAACTATCAACAAATAAATTATGCTGATTTAATGTAAATAAAAACCAAAAAAATAAGTAGTATAAAGAATATTTATTAAAAAAATTATATACAAATAATTTTGCCTTCGGTGTTCGCTTCGCCTTTTTGTGACCCTTGAAATGCCTGCGGCCACGTTAAATTTGGACCGAAATTATGGTCGTAATTCCAGAAAAATGAGATGGTCTGTGAAGTACCTAAATAGACTTTTGGAGTGTATTTTTGCATGCTATCTTCAGGGAAGTATTGGTACATTCTATTGCTTATATTAAGGCAGTTGAGCGAGGAAACAACTTCTAACTTACTTAATGAGTTGCTTCCCATTTGGTGCTGCCCTAATGAATATTCATATAGTGGATCATCCCATGGAGAAAATGTTAATCTGCCTCTACCTGTGTACCCGTATCTTAGTGGCTC
>CAOSOP010000069.1 GCA_948525355.1 uncultured Bacilli bacterium
TCCTTCGCCTGGGGCTGCGGACTCGGGGGTGCGATAGGAGGTGGAGGCGAGACTTTATTAAGCAAAACTACATTTTCATTTCATAAAATGATTAAAAACAGTTAAAAAATATAGTTAAGTAATTGTTAATGAATAATAAAAAGAAATGTTTATTTATTAAATAATAATATTAGTTTTTTTAATTTTTATTTTTTCTAATCTTGCTTGTTAAAACAAAATTTGATATACTTATGTCAAGGAGATAAAATGAACAGAACATCAAAAAAAGTTGAAAAAGCTAATGAATTAGTAAAAGAACTATATGCTAACATTACTCTTCCTGATGGAAGTAGTTATTTAGATTATGTTACTAGTGTTTTTCAAATTTCTAGATCTGAAAATGAAAAAATTGTTACTCTTTTAATGGGAACTTTAGAGTATAATTTATTAACTCCTAAGGATATATTGTTCCAATTTGGAATGACTGTCCGTGATGCTGTTATTGCAGTTTCTCGTTTTTCTGATTTGTCTGATGATGAATATAACAATAAAGTGAAAAACAATCCTATTGCTCGTGCCGTTAAGATTGCTGAGTTTAAGCATTTGTTGAATATAAATAAAATATCTCAAGAGGATTTCGACAGAGCTATACTATTCTTTATTAATTAATATTTTTTGTTATTAGTCTTTTTTATAATATTTCTATAGTTTAAAACTAAGTAAAGCGACATTAATTTTTGTATAAAACATTTTTTTACTAGTAAAATAAAAATACTTATATTAAAATAGTAGAAGTGATTAAGTCTAAGACTTATTTTATTTAGTGAGGTCAAAAATGTCATATTCAATTATTACTGATGCATGTTCTGATTTAACTCCTGAAATGGTATCCGAACTTGATATAGTCGTTATACCTATGGAATTAGCAATTGAATCAAAAACATATCTACATTATCCTGATTGTCGTAATCTTTCTATAAAGGATTTTTACGAACAAATGAGACAAAAAAAGGTTGCAAAAACCTTTCAAGTCACACCTGAAACATATTTAAAGTATTTTGAAGAAGAATACAATAAGCAAAAAGATATACTAGTTGTTGCTTTCTCTTCTGCTCTTTCTGGAACTTGTAACAATGCTTTCTTAGCACGTTCTCAGTTTTTAGAAAAACATCCTGATGCAAAAGTAGAAATATTTGATTCACTGTCAGCATGTGGTGGACAAGGCTTACTTGTATCTTATGTTGCTGATAATAGAAATAATAAGAAAATGAGTTTAGAAGAAAATTTAAACTGGCTCAAAGAGAATACTCTTCACCTCTGCCATCGCTTTACAGTCGATGATTTAGGTTGTTTAAAGAGAGGTGGAAGATTATCTGCTACATCTGCTTTCTTAGGAACTATGATTGGTATAAAACCTGTCTTACATGTTGATAATGAAGGAAGACTTATTCCAACTGATAAGGTTAGAGGTGGAATAAAGGCAATGAAAACCATCGTAAATTATGTTAAAACAACTATTGTAAATCCAGAGGATCAAGTTATCTTTTTAAGTCACGCGGATGACATTGAAGCAGCAAATAAATTAATTGCAATGATTAAAGAAGAAATACCAGTAAAAGATATTAAATTGCTTAATTTCGGTCCAATTATCGGTGCACATACTGGACCTGGTGCATTAGCCGTATTCTTTTTAGGTACAGAAAGATGAATCAAATATCTAATCAAGTTTTTAAGTTTGTTGCTTTAGGCGGATTGGATGAAGATGGAAAAAACTGCTATATACTCGAAATAGATGATGATATATTTGTTATCGAAGCAGGTTTAAAATACCCTGATAGTTACTCTCCAGGTGTTGATTATCATATTCCAGATTTTCAATACTTACTGAATAATAAAGATCGAGTTAGAGCTATTATAGTTACACATGGACATGACGATATCTTTGGTTCTTTACCTTTTTTACTTGAACAAATAGGTGCACCATGTTATTTGACAAAAACAACATATACCCTTTGTAAATCTGATTATGATGGTCAATTTGATTTCAATAAATACAAATTCCATTTCATTCAACCATCAGATGAAATCGTCATTTCTAATCGTCGCTTCTCTCTTTTCTCAACAACACATTCAGCAAGCGATAGTTTTGGATTTGTTTTAAGAACAGAGTTAGGTAATATTGTTTATACTGGCGATTACATTACTGATTATACTAGTATTAAACATCATATCTTTGATTTTGCTAAAGTCGCTTCTATAGCTAATGAAAGAAATACGCTTCTTTTGCTTTCAGAGAGTTCAGGCGCTGACAAAATAGGAATATGTGCTCCAAATCATCGTTTAACTCCTCATATCAAAACATTAGTAGAAGAACAAAGCCAGCGTTTATTTATTGCTGTTTATTCGCAAAACTTCTACAGCATTCAAGAAGTTATCGATTTAGCTATTGAAAACAATAAAAAAATAGTTATAGTCAACGAAAGATTTGCTAAAGCCTTACCAGAAATTAACCAAACTGATACTTTAGTATTTCCAAGAGGAACATTAATTCAAGCAAATGAGGCGATTAGATATTCTTCTCGCGATATAATTGTGCTTGTATTAGGTACAGGTGAAGAACTATTCGACCTTATTACAAGTTTAGCTACTGGAAGCTATACAGATAAAACCTTATATATTAAACCTGATGATAGATTTGTTCTTGCATGTCCTCCAGTACCAGGTACAGAAAAAATTGCAACTGATGCACTAGATGCAGTTTATCAAACCGGATCAGAAGTATTGAACCTTACAAGAAAACAAATCTCCTCAATGCACGCACACGAGGAAGATATTAAAATGATGCTCGCGCTCTTTAAACCAAAGTATTTTCTTCCAATCAAAGGTGAGTATCGTCACTTAATGCAAAATGCCAAAATTGCTTTATCAACTGGACTTGGTTTTAACTACTCCAATACGATTATTCTAGATAATGGAATGCAAATAACTATTGATTCTAGTAAAACTCTTCTTCCTAAAATAAACAAAGTCGAATCTGGAGATTTAGTTGTTTCTGGAAAAGTCATTGCAAAAAATGATGGAGCTATTCTTAGAGAAAGAAATAGACTTGCCGATGAAGGAATTGTCTGTTTAACTGTCGCTGTTTCTAGCAAACAGCAAAGAATAATTTCACAACCTGAAATTCAGATGAGAGGATTTATATATTTAGGAGATCAAAGAAGTGTCTATCAAGAAATATACCAAATGTTCCTAGATACCATCCATGAATTAATGGCAAAACGGATGATGACAACATCTGATGCAGAAAAAAAGTTAGTTGATAAACTTGGAAAGTATTTAACAAAACAAATAAAGAAAAATCCATATTTAGAAGTAAATATAATTAATATCGATGAAAAGGATATTGTATGAGGTCGAAGTTCGACCTCTTTTTTTATAAACAAAAAAGCTACTATTTCTAGTAGCCTATTGTTTTTTACTTATTTATTTTACTAGATTAAGTCCATTACTAGTGCCTATTCTATTTGCACCAGCTTCAACCATTGCATTTAAGTCTTCTTTTGTTTTAACACCACCAGAAGCCTTAACTCCCATTTCAGGTCCAACAGTCTCTCTCATTAACTTAACATCACTAGCTGTAGCTCCACCTGTTGAGAATCCAGTTGAAGTCTTAACAAAATCAGCTCTTGCATCCTTAGATAGTTTACAGGCTCTTACTTTTTCCTCATCTGTTAATAAACAGGTTTCGATAATAACCTTTAATACTCTTTTATCGCATACATGTTTAACACGTGCGATTTCATTTCTAACATATTGATCGTCCCCATCTTTGAGCTTTCCAATATTGATAACCATATCAATTTCATCAGCACCTTCAAAAACAGCTGTTTTTGTCTCATCAATTTTTGAATATGTTGAGGTAGCACCAAGTGGGAACCCAATAACAGTACATACTTTTACATCTGTATCTTTTAGTAATTCATGACATAGAGGAACATAACATGGATTAACACAAACAGAAGCAAAATCATATTCTTTGGCCTCTGCACATAATTTTCTTATTTGAGCTTCAGTAGCCTCAGGCTTTAATAATGTGTGATCAATTAACTTATTTACTTTCATAACGAATCTCCTTGTATTTATTATACCACAGCCATAAAAACAATGTAAGCGCTTTTTGAAATTTTTTATCTAAATCCATATTTTTCTGCTTTTATTGTGTCAAAGCTACCTAATTTGATACAACAATATCAATCATTAGTATAAGTGCGAATATAATCCACAACAGATAAGGAATTAATATATATCCTAAAACTTTTTTTCTTTTATACGATTTATAAAAAAGAACTAATACCAGCAATAATAAGAAGATTACGATTACTAATGCAAATATTTTAAGATGTAATAAAAATAATACTGGAATAAACGAAAGATTTACACCTAAGCTCAGATAATATAAACCAATAGTATTATTATCAAAGCAATAAGTCTCCTCATATAAGTACGCCCAAAATCCTACTAATAAATATAAAAAGGTCCAAACAATTGGAAAGACAATATTCGGAATGATAATATGTCTATTTAAAGTATTTAAATATTCTGAATTATCGCTTGAGATCAAACCAACAATACTTCCTAATAATAGAGGAATTAACAGATTTATCAATAGTGATTTCCAATTTATTTTCTTCATATAAATATTATATTAATATCAATAATTTTTATTACTCGCCCCCACCACCTACACCGACACCGAGCGAGGCCCCTTGGGGACGAGCGAAGGTGTCGGTGTAGGTGGTGGGGCGCCGGTAAGATACAATGTAACCAATCGTGCGCAATTTGGATTTTCACCATGGATAAATAGCGAATGCGTTTATAGCATTGCACAGATAAATTTAGGAAGCAACTTCATTTCTAAATTACAAGTTGTTTCTTCGCTCAACCTCCCTAATACAGCGCATTATTTGTATCATTACAATCCACCATATACGCTTACAAATTACGCCCCAAAAGTATACATGGGTATGCTTCAAAGCATTGGATTCTTATGGAATTCTGATAGTCAAAAGGGCTCTGGCACTACGCTTCCGAATTGGCCCCAAAGCTATCAACAAGGGTCGCAAAAAGGCTAACTATTTATACTCAAATTGTTATTTTGAACTTCCAGTTCTCTTTTCTTTAGAGCTCTTGGTAATGTAATAAAAATAACAATCCCTGTTATAATTCCTGCGGCCAGATCAGCAATTCCTTCCGATAAATATACTCCTTTAAATCCTATAGTATTTGCAAGAATAAAGCATAATGGAATAAGAATAATTACTTTTCTTAGTACAGCTAATATAAGTGCTGTAGTTGTTTGACCCAAAGCAATGTTAATATTTTGTAATGTCATTTGTATAAAAAACATAATTGTACCCATTAAAAATAATGGCATATACTTTATTACAATTATTCTTACATCTGGTTTAGCAGAAAAAATGAAAGTATACATTTGCGGAAATGACATAGACAAGGTATAAACAACAGCAGCAAAAATGAAAGCAATTATTGTTACATACTTAATTCCTTCTTTAACTCTCTTTGAATCGCCTCTTCCATAATTGTAACTAACAAATGGTTGAATACCATATCCAATTCCATTTAAAGGAAGTGAAATGAATTGAAGTGCGCTAAGCATAATAGTCAATGCGGCAGTATAATTCTCGTTTCCATTTGTTGTAACTGACAAGTTATAATTAAAAACAATTTGTATAGCACATTCAGTCAATAACATTATAAATGGAGAAAACCCAAGTGAAATAATCTTAAAAACTCTTCTAAACTGTAATTTCATATTATTAATTTTTATTTTGAATCCACTTTTTTTAGTGAAAAAGAACGCCACTATCCATACAAAAGATATTAGTTGAGATAAAATAGTTGCAAAGCTTGCACCTGCAACTTTCATGTTAAATCCAAAAATAAATAATGGATCTAAGGCAATGTTCATTAGTGCACCAATTAATACCGATGACATTGCAATAAAAGAATAACCCTGTGCAGTAATAAATGGATTTAAACCTTGAGACAAAATAACAAAAATCGTTCCGAATGAATAAACCTTTAAATACGATGTAGCATATTCAACAGCCGCTTCAGGACATTTAAATAAACGAATAATGTCTTCTGCAAAAATGAAAATAACTATGCTTAATAAAAAACCAATTATAGCAAGCAAGATAAAACTACTATTAAAGAGTTTGTTTGCTTCCTCCTTATTTCCTTCACCCATTCTTATGCTTGCTAAAGGAGAGCCTCCCAATCCAATTAAATTTGCAAAAGCTTGAACAATTAATGTTATTGGTAAAACTATTCCTAATGCTGCTAATGCTTCAGTCTCTATTCCAGAAATCTTCGCGACAAACATTCTATCAACAATATTGTATAAAAATGATATTAGTTGAGCAACAACTGCAGGCATAGTTAACTTAAATACTAATGGCAATATTTTACCTTTTTCTAAACGTTCATTTATTACACTCATACAATGCTTTATAATACATATAAAATCAAGTATTTTCAAGCCCTTAAATTGCTGATTAAAATAGTTAATCCTTAAACGCTTCGCCTTTTTGCGACACGTTCAAGGGCCAATTTGAGGGGTAATTTATGCCCT
>CAOSOP010000070.1 GCA_948525355.1 uncultured Bacilli bacterium
TCTATTTAGGCACGCTTCAAACTATCGGAAAAAACTGGATAATTGACCGTCAAACCGGCATAAATTACCCCTCAACCTGGCCAGAAAAGAAGCCGCAAAAAGGCGAAATATATATAGATTAATTGCTAATTATTCACCATTATTATATAATTTGCTTATGACCAAACAACGTATGCTTTTAATAATAAAATCATCAATTGAAAATGATTGTTTTTTGCTTGTTCATTTTAATCAACAAGATTATACTTCGAGATTCTTTGTTCGAATCGTTGATGTTTGCCATGATTTAAAAAACAAGCGGCTTTCATTTATCTGTAATGCTTTTAGCAGACAACACCATGCTGATAAAGTGTTTGATGAAATAATAATGTATTTTGACAAAATCATTTCCTTAGAATTATTAAAAGATGAAACGGCATTTAAATATAAACCCGAAGTTAAAAAACACTTGTTAGATGAAATGGATAAACTAATACAATATTTCAGCAATGAGAGATTTAATGATTTAAATTCTCTTCTTGATTATTATATTGAAGCAAGTGGTTTTGACTACTCTCTATTAGTTCAATCAGGTAAAACCATACCAGGTATTGATCTTGAAGTCTTAAACAATCTACCTAATCATATCTATAAACTTAACTATAAACAATATGAATCTTTAATGAATATACTTATTAAAAGAAATAAAACCAAACGAACTGGTGTTTGGCTATATCTTGCTGAATTGTCGATAAAAGTTAATAACAAAAACTTTCCATTAGTATACCATCCTTTTAAGTTTGATTTAGAAAATGCAACATTAACATATGATGAAACAGTTCATTTTAACGACTTGCTAAATGATGACTATATTAATGTCATACCAGTTTCTCTTAAATATAATTGTACATTTGAAAGGTTTAAAGATGTTTATTTAATGAATAAAGAAGAAGCAATGTCTATGTTAAATATATCTAAGCAAGCTACTATCAACTTAAACCCTATTTGCCTTGTTCTTGAAGATGCATTGAATAAACTAAATATTTTTCAATTTATAAAAAACAGATACGAATTAAATCAATTATCTGATCTAGCAAATATGGCCTTTGGTTTTAAATCTAATGAAAAACATTTAAGCACAATTGATATTAACTTTATAAACAGCAATGACAGTCAAAAAGAAGCTATTAAAGTAAGTAACACATATCCTATAAGCTATATATTTGGTCCACCTGGAACTGGTAAAAGTTATACTCTTGTTTCTCTTCTTATTCAAACAATAGTTGAAAGGAAACGAGCTTTAATTTGTGCAAACGCTAATCACCCACTTGATGAAATAGAATCAAAAATCAGAAGTTTTTATAATAGCGAACATGAAGTATTTATCCCTTATTTTAGAATTGGAAATATAGAAAAAATTGCCGAATCTATAGATTATATTCGTATGGTTTATAAAAAGTTTTTAGCGGATAAAAAAGAATATAAGCCTTTAAATACATTTAATAAATTCAATGATACAAATGCTATTGATTTAGCAAAACTACAAAATATTGGTTACAAGCATTTAACAAGGCTTTCTAATAATGCAGAATTGCTTAAAATTATTTGCTATAAGGATGACGAAAATGGTGGAATAAATAGAGCGATAAAAGAGCTAAAGAAGTATATCAGCAACAAAAGCAATCTAAGCCTATTTCTCTCTTCTTTCCCAATCATCATATCAACCTGCTCTTCAACTTCTAAGCTTGCACTTGATTTTGATATTTTTGACAAAGTTTTAATTGATGAAGCAGCATCTTGTCCACTCACCTCTGCATTAAGCCCTATGATCAGAGGAAAAAGATTAGTATTGAGCGGTGATAAAAAACAATTAAATGCTTTCACTCTTATTGATAATAAAATCAATGATATGCTTTTAAGACAACATAATATCGACCCACTTTACTCTTATAATAATTTATCTATCCTAGATTTTATTATGTTAAAAACCGACTACTTGCCTTCAACAATGCTTAATGAGCACTACCGCTCACAAAGAGATATTATAAATTTTTGTAATAAATATTTTTACAAAAATAAAATGATTATTAAAACAAAGCAAGATAATTTGAAGCAACATTTATTCGTATATAATATTAAAAACAATCAGGCAATAAATAATGTATCTGTTAATGAGTGCCTTTTTATCGTTGAATACATCAATTCAAATAATTTAAACCTTGAGGACATAGGAATTATCACTCCTTTCGTTCTTCAATCTCAAGCCATAAAGCGTGCTTTAAAAAAATATTTCCCTGATGATTATCATAAAGCAAGCGTTGGAACAGTACATTCATTCCAAGGTGATCAAAAAGATATTATCTTCTTCTCACTTTCATGTAATACTAAGACTTCAATCAACACTATAAACAGGTTTATTTCAGATCAGCCATTAATCAATGTTTCCGTTTCGCGCGCAAAAAAGTTATTTATAGCGATTGGTGATTTTAATGTATTTAATCAGCCGCGAATATTTAAGCCAAACTACTGGGAACTATTAAAAGAATATGCTATAAGCTTAGCAACATATAAAGAAATAGACAATCTTGAAATTAAGGATATCACTGTAAAAAGAAACAACAAATCTAGCACTTTGAATAAGTCTGAAAGTGATTTTTATCAAACCTTAAAACAAATCCTATCTGTCCTTAACGGTGAATATGAACTAAAACCACATGTATATTTATCAAAACTTTTTGAAAACCAAGATATTAAAGAAGACTACAAGAACTTTCATATAGACTTTTTAATAAAAATTGGCGATAGCACAAAATATGTCGCTATTGAGTTAGACGGAAAAGAACATGAATTGGATAAAGAAAAAATAAAAAACGACATGAAAAAAGAGTTATTATTAAACTCAAATATCAATATTGTCTTTTTACGATTTAAAAATGAAGAAAGACTTCTTTATACTTATATAAAAATGAAAATAAAAAGAGCTATCGATAGTTTAAATACCATCAACGCTCTTTAGACTTATCCATAATCGCATGATAGATACTCTTCTTTAATTTATAATGTGGCTTTTGATCAATCAATACTTCTTCACCATCTATAACATATCCTTTGCTTAAATAATAATCGACTATTTCCTTTCGCGAATATAAATAAATAACCATAGGCGTCTTTTTTCTTGAAAGAATCTTTTCCAAATAATCAAATAAAAGACTTCCATATCCATTTTTTCTATATTCTTTTAAAACAGCAAATCTTTGAAACATATAAGTGCTATCATCTATTATCTTATATCTAATTGTTCCAACACTTTTATCATTAACACTTAATAGATATGAAACTGTGTTTTTTTCGTCATCATAGACAAACTCTTCACTATAGTCAAATCCAATTTCTTCAACAAAGACATCAAATCTTATATTCAAGCAGTCAATATAATCTTGATAATTTCTTGCTTCGATAATTTTAACACCATTTCCATCATTAAAGCCTTTTTTATCAAACCATAAATCCGCTTTTTCCTTATTTAAAAGCATTGTTAAAAAGTTTTGATAACTATCTGGAAATTTATCATAGATTTTTTTAAGTTCTTCTTTAATAACTGCTCTTTCGCTCTCGTGATCATTTTGACATGTGCTTTTAATTACTGGAAGTTTATATTGCCTAACTAATGCTTGAATATCTTTTTCTCGTGCATAAATCAATGGTCTAATAAAATCTATGTCAGCTCTTTCTAAATGCATTGATGGTGAAAATGTCGCAAGCCTTCCACCATGAATCATGTTCATAAAAAATGTTTCAATCGCATCATCAGCATGATGGGCAAAACTAACTTTTTTATATCCTAAGGTATTTGCGACTTTATTTATCGCAGCCTTTTTCATTCTCGAACATATAGAACAAGGAAGTATTCCATTATGCATATGTTGACATAGTATTGGGTAGACTTCCCTTGAGTCATAAACAGTGAAAGGAACATTTAATGCAGAGCAAAAATCTTTTAATGGTTTTAAATCAACAGCCGGAAATCCCAAATCTAACATCACCGCTTCAAAAGTAAAATCTTTATCAGCAAATTTCTGATAAATAGATAATAATTTGATTAAAGCTACTGAATCCTTTCCACCACTGACGCCAACCATGATTTTATCACCCTTACTTATGAGACCAAAATCAAAGTCAGCCTTTCTTATTGCCGCTAAAAGCTTCTTAATGACGTCCATTAAAACAAGGCCCTTATATCCTCAGCAAGAGAACTTGCATCACTTCCAACTAATAAAGTTAATTTATTTGCATTTAACATATACTTAAATCTTAAAGATGATAAGTCAAGTTTTCCTTCTTCTTTAAACTCAATAGTAAGTCGAGTCATTTTATGTTCAACAGAAGAAATGTTTTCTTTTCCACCTAATGCACTAACAATTTCTTCAACAAGCACTGATGAACTAACAATATTTTCATTTGCATTCTTTTTCGACTTTCTTTTTTTATTAAAGATATACATTATTAATAATGCTATAAAACATACAACAAATACACCAGCTAGAACAATGGCAACAATTGAATAAGTTGATAATAAAATCTTCATACACACCTCCTATAACCTATTAATTCTATTGTTTAAATACTTTGCATTAAAATGCAGCAATTTATAAGAAGTCTTTAAACTTTTAAGTTTAATAACTCCTTTATCTATATCCTCAATAACTACTCCATCAATTACTAAACTCAATTGTCCAGATTTAATCTTAATAGATATTTCATCCTCTAGCCCTAAAACAAATGAGCAAGCCTTATTTATTTCTTTATCATACCTTGTTGGTGCAATTATTTTTAATAAACTTGACTTATTATTTAATACAATAGGTCCACCCATAGAAAGACTAAGCCCTGTAGATCCAAGTGCAGAAGAATAGATTAACCCAGATGATCTATATTCTTGATTTAAGCCATCATTTATCATCAAACTAAAATCAACAATTTTTGCATTATTGACTAAAAGAATTTCATTCGCCGCAAGCAATTTTTTATCAACTTCTACTAGCAATGGATAGAATTCTTCTTCAATTACATCATTAAAAGATATATTTTTTAAATCATTTAAAGTTATAAATTCACTATAGAAACCAACAGTACCATTTTCTTTTATTATTATATATAATCCAGTAAAATCATATTTTTTCAATATCTCAAGAAGAGTTCCATCACCACCAAGTACGAAATGAATCGTTTCATTTCTATATTGTACAAACTTACAAATAAGTTCATCATAAAAATATTCAACAATACCTTTAGTAGCATCATTAATAGTTATTGGATTGTTAATTAAATCTATAGTATATAGTTTCTTATTCATTCTTTCCTCTCGATAAATTATAACATTATTATTATAAGAAACATAGACTATTTAATAAACGTAAACTTGATATCAACAATTTATTGTATTAATATAATGCTAGTAATTAACGGAGGAACCTATGAATAATAATATTGAAATTGAAGCAAAAGTACTTCTTAGTAAGCGTGATTATGAAAAAGTTTTAACTAATATAGTTGGTACGAAGTATAAAGATCAATTTATTCAAACAAATCATTATATTGATTCAAAGGATCGAATACTAAAAAAACAAAATATCGCTCTTCGTGTTAGAGAATTAAAAGGTACATATACTTTAACATTAAAAACTCCTCTTGCTGAGGGACTTCTTGAGAAAAATCAAAATCTATCACCTGCCGAAGCTTACGATATGATTAACTATAATAAATTTCCTGAAGGAGAGATTGCTGATTTTCTAGAATTACTTGATGTCGATATAGGCACACTAGAAAAACTAGCGACACTAGCAACAAAAAGAGTTGAGTGCAATTACAAAACTGGTTTATTAGCACTTGATGAAAATAGTTACTGTAATAAAGTAGACTATGAACTAGAAATGGAAGAAAGTTCAATGATTCAAGCAAAAGAATTAATAGATGAAATTCTTTCAGGATTAGGAATCAAATACGAATTTAATAGTGTTTCTAAACAATATCGTGCAATAACAGCAACTTTGAATAAGGATTAAACCTTATTCTTTTCTTTTGCTATATCAATTTGATAATCACAATTATCACAACCAGGACATTCACCTTTACAGCAACATGCCTCAAGTATTCTCTTAGCTTGTGGAATAAACGATCTTATTTCCTCTTCATTATAACCAACTTGTATTTTATGATCATCAACAATTATTGGTCTTTTTAAAACTGTAGGATTCTTTATGACAAAATCATATAGTTCATTAATAGACATGCTATTAATATCTATATTATTATCAATCATAATTTTAGAGCGCAAAGAAATAATCTCTTCCGTACCATCTAACGATTTTTGTAGTATTTCTTTTAAATCATCTACAGAAAGAGTTCCAGAAAGAATATTTCTTTCAACGAATGGAATACCTTGCTCCTTAAACCACTGTTTAACCTTGCGACAAGACATACAAGATGGAGAAACATATATTTTTATCATGCCCTAATAATAGCATACTTACCAATATTATTACAAGAAGTATGCAAACCTTTACTTTTAAAAGAATAGCCTTCGGAGTTTGCTTCGCCTTTTTGCGGCTTCACTTCCGGCCAATTTTCAGGGTAATTT
>CAOSOP010000071.1 GCA_948525355.1 uncultured Bacilli bacterium
GCATCGATGAAGTTGGGTAAATGGTATGAAGTTGCAATTAACTAGTCACTTAATGCAGTTTTTTTTGTATTTTAATTTATAAAAATATAGTTGACAAAGGAGAAGATATGTGTTAATATTGACAAATGTATAGGAGGTTTTGTATGCAAAAGTTTACATTTGACAAAATTACTAACCATTTAACTACTTCTGGTTTTGTCTATCCAGGATCAGATATTTATGGCGGTTTAGCTAATTCATGGGACTTTGGACCACTCGGTACTTTGTTAAAGAATCATATAAAAACAGCTTTTCGCGACCATTTTGTTAGAAAAAACAAAAATATTGTTGAAATTGAGCCTGCAATCATTATGAACACCAAGGTATGGGAAACAACTGGTCATGTATCAAATTTCCACGATCCTTTAATTGACTGCAAGAATTGTCATTCACGTTTTAGAGCTGATGAATTGATTAATTCAAAGGACAAAGATATTTGTTGTGATGGAAAAAGCAATGAAGAATTAAGTGAACTTATAAAGACCTTAGATATTGCATGTCCTGAATGTGGAAAAAAGGATTTTACCTCTATTAGACAATTTCAGATGATGTTTAAGACATTCATGGGTGTTACTGAAGAAAAATCAAATATTGTTTATTTGCGTCCAGAAACCGCACAAGGAATATTTGTTAATTTCAAAAATGTCATGCGCTCTCAAAGAATGAAGCTTCCATTTGGAATATGTGACATTGGTAAAGCATTTAGAAATGAAATAACTCCTGGAAACTATATTTTCCGTACAAGAGAATTTGAACAGATGGAGATTGAATTCTTCTATTCTCCAAAGGATTCATTTAATTACTTCAATTTCTTTAAAGAAGATTGTTTAAAGTTCTTAGATGAATTAGGACTTAAAAAAGAAAATCTCCGTTATCGTGATCACGCTAAGGAAGAGTTGGCTTTCTATTCTGAAGCAACAACTGATATAGAGTATTTATATCCATTTGGATGGGGTGAATTAATGGGCATTGCCTCTCGTACTGACTATGATTTGTCTAGACATGGAGAGAGCAGCAAAGAGGATTTAAAGTATTTGGATCAAGAAACTAATGAAAAGTTCTATCCATATGTCATCGAACCATCATTTGGCGTTGAAAGATTAATGCTTGCAATACTTTGTGACAGTTATGATGAAGAGCAACTTGAAAATGATACACGAATAGTTATGCATCTAAATCCTAAACTAGCTCCATATCAAGTTGCAGTTCTTCCATTATCTAAGCAACTAGCTGAAGAAGGTGAAGAAGTGTTGAGCATTATAAATCGTCGTTTTGATTCAGTTTATGATGTTACTGGATCTATTGGTAAAAGATATCGTCGTGAAGATGCAATCGGAACACCATTTTGCGTTACAATAGACTTTGATACGAAAGAAGATAAATGCGTTACAGTTCGTGAAAGAGATAGCATGAAACAAGAGAGAGTTAAGATTTCTTCTTTGTGTGAATATATTCAAAACAAAATTGAAAGTATGGAGTGAGCGTGGCAGAACAATTTGAAGAACTATTAAGACAAGTTGATATCGTTAAGGTAATATCGCATTATATTGAAGTCACAAAAAGCGGCAGCAATTATGAAGCGGTCTGTCCTTTTCATAACGATACGAGACCTTCTTTAAAAATATCGCCGACCAAGCAGATATTTAACTGCTTCGTTTGTCATAATGGTGGTAATGCTTTTCACTTTGTACAAAAATTCGAGAAAATACCTTATATAAATGCGGTAAAAAAGGCTTGTGATATTTGTGGTGTTAAATGTGATTTAACGATTAAAGAGGACCAAAATGAAATCATGCATCGACCACTGCTTGCTTGTTTAGAAGATTTATGTAAGTATTATGAAATCTATTTAAAGACCAATAATGGGGAAGCGGGTTTCAAGTATTTAACCGATAGAGGAATATCTGAAGAGACTATTAAAAGATTTCGCTTAGGTTTTGCACCAGTTAATCCAAAACTATCGATTGAACTATTAAGAAAAAATAATCACAGCATTGATGATTTGATTAGTGCAGGTATTTTATCTAATAGCACTAGTTTTAACGATAGATTCTTTAATCGAGTGATGTTTCCGATCAGCGATGAATATGGAAGAATTAGAGGATTTTCTGGAAGAGTTATTGATGGTACAAAGGATAGTAAATACATCAACTACCCTGAAACGGTTCTATTTAAGAAGAATGAGTTGTTATATAACTCGTTTAACGCATTTCCGTTAGCTAAAAAGCAAGGTTATATTTATATCGTTGAAGGATTTATGGATGCTATAAGTTTAGATGAGGTTGGTTATCCGGTTGTAGCTTCAATGGGTACGGCACTGACTGATAATCACATCACTATGTTAAAGAGACTAAAGGTTGAAGTTAGACTTCTTTTAGATAGTGATAGTGCAGGAAGAAATGCTTGCATTAGTTCAGCAAAGAATTTATCAAGATTTGGCGTTACTTATAAAGTTGTTAAACCATTTATAGATGCAAAGGATCCTGACGAACTTTATCATAAATTAGGAAAAGAAGGGTTAATCGCGGCGATTAATGAATTAGAAGAACCAGTTATATCTTTTTTAAACCTTTATCAATCCGAAGGAAAATTAAAAACTTATGATCAGAAAGAGCAATTTCTAAAAGAATTTGCGGTCATCATTAACTCGCAATCAACATTGATAAAAGAAAAATTAATACGTGATATATCTGCACAACTTGATTTTTCTGCCGAATCTATAACAAGTTTTTTAAACGAATTGCACAAAGGAGCTGAAAGGTCAAATGTTCAGCAAGTTGTAATAGATGAAGAAGAAGTTTTGGATTTAAACTCATTATTAACTAAATATCTTAAAAGTGATAATAAGCTTTATAATAGTGATTCTTATCAAGGAATTGTCTTATATGAATCACGTCTAATCAAGGCAATTACTTTTTCAAGAACCTATTACAATGTATTTCACACACAAAAGACAGTTTTTATTGGTTCAGCGCTTAATAAGTTGTTAGCACAGATAGGTGTTATATATTCGACAAGTTCAGTTCAGTTCATAGATAAAGGGGGGTTGGATAAAATAATAAGTGCTATGAACGATAGTAGTTTTTCTTCAAAACTTGGTTCGAAAATTGCTAAAGTCTTACAGATAACGGATAGAGAAGACTTTGGTTCAATTGAGAGTTTTAAAGTTTATTTAGGAAACTACGAGAAATTAAAGAGACAAAACTCTGCAAAAATGAAAGCAAAGGAATTAAAATAGGAGGTTTTTTATGACAGCTAAGAAAAAAGTACAGGTTAAAGACTTGATAAAAGAGGATTATTCAATAATAACTCTCGATAGTATCAAGGAAAGAATCTTAAAAGAAGGTAAAGAAAACGGCGGTTACATCGATGCCGAAGAATTTGAAAAAGCATTCAGTCATCTTGACCTAGATGAAAATGCAATCGATGATCTCTACCTCTTCTTTAATGACAACAATATTGTCATAAGAGATAGTGAGGAAGAAGAAGAGGATCTAGAGATTGGTGCTATGGATGATGGAAGCGATTCTTTTGATCCAAATGCGATAGACTATAACTTTTCTACTGATGTTAAAGTTACTGATCCAGTTAAGCAATATCTTCATGACATAGGTCCATACAAAGTATTGGAGTCGAAAGAACAGGAAATAGAATTGGCCAAAAGAATTGCTGAAGGTGATGAAAAAGCTAAAGATGAGTTGATTGTTAGAAATCTCAAACTTGTTGTTTCAACCGCAAAAAAACATGCAAATAGAGGTATGGCACTATTAGATTTAATCCAAGAAGGAAGCTTAGGATTGATGAAGGCTGTTGAAAAGTTTGATTATACAAGAGGTTATAAGTTTTCAACTTATGCTACATGGTGGATTAGACAGTCAATTACGCGTTCCATCGCTGATCAAGCGCGTACAATACGTATTCCTGTTCATATGGTAGAGCATATCAACAAGATGATAAGATCACAAAGAAGTTTAACTATGAAGCTAAATCGTGATCCGACTCCAGAAGAAATTGCTGATGATATGGGTGGTGAATTTACAGCTGAAAAGGTTAGAGAAATGCAACAAATTGCACTTGATCCACTTTCACTTGAAAAGCCTATTGGTGAAGAAGATGATAACAGCCATGTCGGAGATTTTATCGAAGATAAAGATAATATTTCTCCAGTTGATTATGCAACTAACCAAATGCTTAAAGATAAGATTGAAGAAGTATTAAGCGAGTTGACCGACCGTGAGGAACGTGTGATTAGACTTCGCTATGGATTAGAAGATGGCAGAACTCACACTCTTGAAGAGGTTGGAAAAGAGTTTAAGGTCACGAGAGAAAGAATTAGACAAATTGAAGCTAAAGCTATCAAAAAATTGAGACATCCAACACGTTCAAAGAAGTTGAAAGACTTTAGAAATAATATATGATTTCTAATCGCTTAAACCATATATTAAAGCAGGTTATTGATTATAATAGTGTTCTTGACGTTGGCTCTGACCATGGACAATTAGCAATTGAACTAAAAAAAAATAATCCAAAATCTATCATCTACGCTAGTGAAAAAAATATTGGACCATTTAGGAATCTGACTAGCTCTATCAATGAGTCTAATCTTGATATCACCGCACTTAATTTAGATGGAATAAAACTAGCACCGGTAGTTGATGCAATTGTAATTGCTGGAATGGGTGGAGAATTGATTAGGTCAATTCTATTTGATGGGAAAGAGTACTTAAATAATCATAAGCCAGCTCTGATTATTGAACCACAATCAAAACTAAAGGAATGTCGCAAGGCTTTATTGGAATTAAAATATGAAATTATAACCGATTTTTATATTGAAGAGCGTGGTCATTATTATCCAATTATCAAAGCAGTATTTAATGAAAATATTATTGATAAAGGTTATCATGAATATGGTTATCTTGCTTTAAAAAACAAAGATGGTGTTTTATTAAAAAAACTTAATTCAACACTTGAAACATATCAAAACATTAAAGCAAAAGAGAATGATGTAATGGATTTAAAAAAAGTTCTAACTAAGTTTTATTAGTTAGAACTTTTTCTATTTCACTTATTATACTAAGTGGTGTTGAAGTCCCAGATGTAATAAAAACAGGAGCTTTTAAATAATTGATTATATCGTTAAGCTGCATCAAGTTCTCTATAAAATAGGCATTAGCAAAAATATCTTTAGCCTTAGCAAAGAGTGCAGTAGAATTAGATGACGATCTTGAACCAATGACGATTATTGATTCTGCATTAACGCTTTCTAATTCAATAAATCTATTATAGACAAATGGACATGTTAAAAATAGTTTTTCATCACTGGTCAATTTCTTTAATCTTCCTTCTTCATCTTTTGTTAATAAATAAGTTGATTGAATGATGATTACATCACCTTGCTTATAATTATCAATTATATCTTGTACATTAATGCAATATAGATATTTAATTTTTTCATTTTTCAATTTTGATAAAGTGAATTTTGTTTCTGGATGAGTTTGTTTTCCTAGATACAACACACGTGAATCTTTGGCAATCTTAATGGCATGGTCTAATCTTTGATTTAGATATGAACATGTACAATCTAAGACATCATATCCATTTACATCAAAAGAGAAGTCATGTCCGTGTGCTGAAATAATAAATAAATCATCAGCATTGATATTGTTTTTTTCTGCATTAAGTAATTCAAAATCTTGGTTTTCAAATACATCACTCATTATTATTTCATTATGAGCAATAATGTTTTCTAAGATAATTTTTTTCTTATTATTTTTAATCATATCTTTGACCTTAGAGCAGGCACTTAAAACTCCATGACATGGTCCAAGATATTTTGATCTTATGATTTCCATATAATAAGTATATTAAAAATAGAATGAAAAGACAACATTATGATTCAGGAAAAAATGGTTTATTTGGGCCCTTTTGTTCAACATTTATTTCTTCACTATACGTTCTTTTTATTGGTTTATCTTCAACTATTTCAGGCTCAATTACAGTCTTCTTTTTGACTTCTTCTACATCAGCAGATTTGGTTTTTACAAATACTTTTTTTAAAGTTCCGGCAATATCCTTCGTGTTTTGAATCAATGGCTTTACTTCATGATAGAGTGGAACGAATGAATTAAAAGTATTAATAGCCTTTGTAGAAGTATCTAAAAAACTATTTAAAGAAAACTTTTTTAAGGTAGTTAAATTACTTTTTGTCAATAGTCTTTGCGCAGTTTTTACTTTTGGAGTTTGGAATGGAAGAGTATTTAATTCCTGACCATAATTAAATAAATTATTATTAAATGGATACATGTTTCACCTATTTTATTGTATGCAAATATAGGCTCAAGTTGACTTTCTTATATATTTAAAAGTATAAAAAACAGCTAATTGAAGAATTCATTAATAAAGAATTCGCCTTTTTGCGGCTTCACTTCTGGCCAAATAGAGGGGTAATTTATGCCGGTT
>CAOSOP010000072.1 GCA_948525355.1 uncultured Bacilli bacterium
CTCGTCCTTCGCCTGGGGCTGCGGACTCGGCGGTGGAATAGTGAGTGGTGGTGAGTTAGAATTGTATTATATAATAAATAAATTGTTTATATATATTTATATATGTTATAATGTTTTTGCTATGAATGAAAACGATAAAAAAGAACTTGATTCCGAAGAAATAAATGAGGCTAAAGAATCTAATGAAGTAATCGAAGTAACTCTTCCAAAGAGAAAGAGATTGATGTCTAAACAAGCTAGAAACTATTTGTTATTTGGAATACTTATAGTCTCTGTTACTGCATTAACTCTATACTTTATGCTTAAAGAAGATCCGATGGCGGTTATTAATACACTTAAAAATGCAAGTATACTTCCAGTTTTGGCTATTATAGGTCTTGTGCTTTTGATGGTTCTACTTGAAGGATGCATTTTAACAGTTATTACGCGCATTTATAATAAGAAGTATCATGTATATCACGGAGTTATTAATGGGTTAATTGGATCGTTTTTTTCTAATGTAACTCCTTTTGCATCTGGTGGGCAATTTGTCCAGGCATATACTTTTACAAGACAGGGAGTTAAAGCATCAAATGGTGCTTCAATTCTTGTAATGCACTTTATCGTCTATCAAACTGTTCTTCTTCTATATGCAATTGTCGCTTTCGCATTTGGGTATAACACGATTTCTTCAATAGGAAATATCAATCTTTTTGGTGTTAAATTCACTCCTGTTCTTCTTTCTATTGTTGGTTTTATTATCAACAGCTTTACAATAGTTTCTTTATTCTTCTTGGCATTCTGCCGTCCACTACATCGTTTTATATTAAATACTGGAATAAATCTTATGACTAAACTGCATCTAGTAAAAAATCCTGATGCAAAGCGTGCAAAGATGATGGCACAAGTTGCTTCGTTTAGAATTGAATTTAAAAGATTGATCACTAATTATAAAGTTTTAATTTTAGTATTTTTATTGCTAGTTGCTAAGTTTACTTGTTTGTATTCTATTCCATATTTTGCAGGAATGGCTAATGGTGCTGATATGAATGGACAGTATCTTAATTCTTTGTTCTCTTCAAGTTATTTGGCGATGATAACATCATTCGTTCCTATTCCTGGAGGATCAGGTGGTGCTGAATTGGGCTTCCAAGCTTTATATTTAAATATATTTGGTGGAAATAAAGCTATAACTTCAGCAAGTAATATTCTATGGAGAGGTTTGAGTTATTATTTGGTCACTATCTTAGGTGGTATTACATTTGCTTTCTATAGGGGTAAGCCTAGTGGCATTACTGAAAAAGTTGCTGATACTCAGACATTTAAGGATTTGAATTTAACTCCATTTATTAAGCACAAATCTAATTATGAACTGTTAGAAAAAAAGTATGCACGTATTGATAAAAAGGCTGAACAAAAAGTTAAGTTATTAACAAAAGAGGAAATAGCCCAGAGTTTTGAAAAGATGAGTTCTGAATTGGAACAAAAAAAGCCGCAGGAATTTGAAGATAGTGAAGTCGATAATGAACTTATAAATGACAGCAAAAGATATCTTGTACAGGTTCTTGAAGAAACACGAACAATTGAAGAAGAAAACAATGATAAAGAAATTGAGGAGGCAGTTAAATACGATGAGAGTGTTTTAAAGAAGGCAGAACTCAAGAAAAAGAATAAAAAGGAAAAGAAAAAATGATTAAAAAATTAAGAATTGGTATTTTTTCTGATACATATCCACCAGAGGTTAATGGCGTCGCTACTGTTAGCGAACTTTTATATAATGTTTTTACTAGTCACGGACACGAGGTTTTTGTAATAACAACAGGAGAGTATATCAAAGGTGAGAAGTATGTTCGCGAGGGAAATATAATTAGAATATGTGCTAAAGAATTTAAGCATATGTACAATTATAAAAAAGCTCCTTTGTACCGTTCTTCAGTTTCTAAGCTCATCAAGTCTTTAAATTTAGATTTGATTCATGTACAAACTGAATTTGGTGTATGCATATTTGGTCGTATTTTAGCTAAGGTAAATCATATACCGATAGTTTATACTTATCATACAATGTATGAAGACTATACATACTATGTTACTAAGGGAATTAGAGTTTTTGATAGTATTGCGAAAAGGCTTGTAGCAGATTTTTCTGTTTATTTGACTGAGAAAGCGACAGAATTTACTACTACTTCTACGAAGACAAAGGATGTGTTACGAAAATATGGTGCGACAAAGTTTATTAATGTTATTCCAAATGGTATAGACCTCTCGCTCTTCACTAATACAGATTTAAATGAAGTAGAAAAGTTAAGAAAAGAATTAAATTTAGATGGTAAATTTATATTCTTAATCTTAGGAAGACTTGCTAAGGAAAAAAGCAACGATATAGTTTTAAAGAACATATCAGCTTTAGCGAAAGAAATTGATCGAGATAAAGTAAAGCTATTGATAGTTGGTGATGGACCTGATAAAGAGAACTTAGAAAACATTGCTAAGGAAGAAGGAATTGAAGATATTACTATGTTTATTGGTAAAGTTCCTCATGAAATGGTCTCAGTTTACTATCACCTTGCAGATATGTTTTTATCCGCCTCGACTAGTGAAACCCAAGGACTTACATTTATAGAAGCTATGGCAAGTGAAACTCTTGTTTTAGCTAAAAGAGATGAATGCTTGTTGGAAGTTATTATTCCAAATAAAACTGGCTACTTTTTCGATACGCAAGATGAATTTATAAAAATAGTTAAAATGATTATGAGCTACGATGCTGAAGAACTTAAAAGAATAAAAAAAGAAGCATCGGAACTTATTACTGAAAAGTATTCTGCAGAAAAATTCTATGAAAGCATGTTGCATGTTTATTTAAGAGCGGTGAGGAAATTCTGGTAATGTATATAGTAAAAAGTATTAGACGTGATAAAAAGAATAAACTCAAGATTATATTTGAGGATGAAAGAGAATTAGTTATATCTGAAAATAATTATCTTCGAGCTGGATACTTTTTTCCCGGTAAAATATTAGATGATAGCACTTATGTTTCATTGTTAAAGTATGAATCTGAAGAACCTTACCGTGATTACCTACGAAAACTATTGTCTAAGGGTTATTATTCTGTTTATCAATGCATGGTTCGTCTAATTGAAAAGAAAGAATTAGAGCCGAAGGATGCACGAAGACTTGTCGGTGATTTAGAAAGAGAAGGTCTTATTAACGATAGAGAATACGCTGAAGTAAAAATAGACATTCTGCGTTCACAAGGAAAAGCACCTGAATACATTAAAAAGTATTTGAAGTTTGAGGCAAAAATAGATGAATCGATTATTACAGAATGTGAAGACTTGATCAATGATATTGACCTTGATATTCAAGAACTTATTCTGAATGGCTTATTTAAAAAATATGATAAATACGCGATTGGTTATCGAAAGAGCAAGGTGAAATCATATTTAGTTAAAAAGGGTTATGAGTTTGATGAAGCTGAGAAAATAGTTAATGAGTATATTAATTCTCATACCGAAAGTGTTGATGTAGGATATGATGAAAAGAAAGCTGATGAATTTGTCCAAAAGTATTTAAAAAAATATGCTGCATTATATGGAAGACTAAAACGCTCAAAAGTGGAAGAAGGACTTTTATTACAAGGTTATAAATCAAGTGAAATAAGCACTATATTAGTTCCATATGCTAATGAATTCGTTGAGAGCGAAAAAGAAGAAGTTGAAGATGATTTTTATAAAGTATATGAAAAGTACATCAAAGGTAGAGGATATAATAAAGCGAAAAGAAGAAAGATATATCTACGAGAACTGAGAAAACTTGGTCATAGTATTAGAGATATTATAGATTTAATAGAGGAGAAAAATGATGAGTGCCGTTAAGGATTTAAAAAAACAAACAGGACCATTTAAAACAATGCTTATGGTCAAAAGTTGTACTGTTGGAGTTTCAACAAATAATTACAAGCAGTATTTGAATGTTGTGTTTCAAGATGTTACTGGAACAATCGATGCAAAAAAATGGGAAGTTCAGCCAGGTGATGAGGAAATATTATCACCGGGAAAAATAGTTATGGTCGATGGGGCAGTGCTTGTTTATCGCGGAGTTAATCAAATAAAGATTAATTCTGTAACACCAGTTGATAATAAAGATGTCGATTTAGAAAACTTTATTCCATCTTGTCCTTTAGAAAAAGAGGCGATGCTTAATGAATTGGACATATATATTGAGATGATTGAATCTGATAGCATCAAAAGAATAACGAAACATTTGATTAAGAAGAATTATGATAAATATATTACATATCCGGCTGCTGCACAAGTGCACCATGCATTTGCCGGTGGAATTCTTTTCCATTCAATCAGCATTTGTAAAATGGCGTTAAGGATTTCTGAGCAATATAGTTTTTTAAATAAAGACTATTTAATTGCCGGAAGCCTATTGCATGACTTAGGAAAAACAGTAGAATTATCAGGATATGTTGCAACAACTTATACAGATGCTGGAAAACTCTTAGGACATATAAATATTGGAGTTGATATGATCGATGAGGCAGCTAAGGAGTTGGAGATTGATGATGAGACGGTTTTAATACTTAAGCACATCGTTCTTTCGCATCATGGTCAACCAGAATTTGGTAGTCCAGTTCAACCGAAAACTGCAGAGGCATTCGTTGTTCATGTATTAGATGATCTTGATTCTAAATTAAATATTTTATCAAACGCATTAGAAGGAGTTGATAAAGGTTCATTCACATCAAAAATTGTCTTCCTTGATGGAAGACAATTCATGAAGACAAAGTAATTATTTCTTTGTCTTTTTTGTTGTATCTTTTTTAGAAACGACCTTTTTATTAGAATTTACTTGTTCTTTTGGTTTGGTTGTTTTAACTTGCTTTTTTGTAGAACTCTTTTTAATTTCCGTTGTTTTCGTGTTGGTCTTTTTACTATCTATTTTTTTATTATCAACTTGTTTAGAACTTGTTTTGTGTTTTGTGTTATCTATATGCAGTTCTTTCTTTAACGCTGCCGCAGAGTTCTTTTGTAATATTAAATCTATTACTTCAGCCTCGCTAGCCTTCTTTGATCCAGTTTCATCGCTAGATTCAATAGTTTTAAAGAAAACTTTATTAAATGAACCATTGAGCATTTTTCCAAAATTTTGATTTCCTTCTAAATCAAGTGTAGCTTGAACGAATCTTTCAGAACAACCAATTCTTACAGTGCGTAATTTTTTAGAAGATAGTTTTTTAACGATAATTGGAATCGGTTTAAGTTTGACACGATATTCATACATCAATGCTTGAATATAATAGTTAAATCTTTCAAGCCTTGCCGAAGTTTTGTCGTGGTCGGCAAAGAAATTATCGATATCTGCCGCTATTTTAATAGCCCTTTTATTGCTAGCAGACGATTCAGTAAATGAAGTAATGAGAGGAACCAAAACGGGGTAGAGAGAAACGAGCAGAGGAAGTATATTAGCTACACTATCATAGTCTTCACTTTTAAAAATTGTGTTTAATAAAACTATCAATACAGAGAGTCCGATACCTACAAGAAACATCATTGTTCCCATAAATATACGATTTTTACCAATTAAATATCTATCCTCGGTAACTTTAATTCTTTGAGTATATAGGTAACAATACTTATTTGATAAAGAAAGCGGAACTTGGTAATAACTTTTAAACTTACTCATGTTAAATCTATTGCCTTTTCGCAAAGCATATTCATTTGCTTCATTTGTGCTTTCACGATCATATTCTATTCTTGCTAATGTTGTGCTAGTAATATTAGCCTCATAAAGTTGAGTTACAAGAACAGCACGCTCCTTATGAGAATTCATCGAAGTGGACAACACTTGTGTTAAAACACTTATGAAAAGAGAAATCAGTGAACACACATAAGTGTATTGTCCTAAGTTGCTTATAAACTGAAAAGTGAAAGAAGCGATTAAAGGAATCCATGCGACAATATATAATGTTATGCTTAAAACTCTAGTCTGTAAAAACATTGTATTTGCAGCAGCAATAATTCTCGCATTTGATGGGTTCCTTGATAAGAGCGCGACATCATTTTTAGGAACAATATTAATACTCTTTTTTTCCATATGTCAAATTATAGCAATAACTATAGTGTTTTTGCAAATATAAACTATATATAAATATATTTTATAGTTACTAAAAAAGTTTCTTTAAAAATAATTGCGCACTAAATTGTTGTGTTTTATAAGTTTGCTTCGCCTTTTTGCGGCCACTTTTCCGGCCAGGTTTCAGGATATTTTTCGATGTTTTGGAGGTCATAAATCCAGCCTCTTCCTAAGGTTTGTGGCGTACCGACATAGACTTTTGGGGCGTATTTAGCAGTGCAATTTGTATAGTCATAACAGTACATATAAATGCCTATATTAACGGTGTTGAGCGTAGAAACAACTTCTAGTTTGCT
>CAOSOP010000073.1 GCA_948525355.1 uncultured Bacilli bacterium
CGTCCGCTTCCGGGGGAAGCTCCCTCGGAGGTGTAGGCGCTGGTTAGGGTGAGCTTGTTACTATACATATTAGAGAATACTTTGAGACAAAAGAAGATTTGATAGCGTTAAAGTATCGAATAATTGCATGATATCTTTTAGCTTTTCTATTTTTCGTATGTAAAAAAGCTTTCAACTATAATATTATGGATTTCTATATATAATATATATAAATAAGTCTTTACTTTTATAATTCACCCACGTATAATATTTGTGTTGTTTGAGGTAACTCATTCAATATCTTAAATTATATCGCTTGATGTAAGAGTGGAACTTCCACTCTTTATTCATTTAATGGGAGGATTTATGGATTTAAAACTTCTAAGGGACATGGCAGATGAGGTTGGAGAATCACTAGGTATTAAGATTTATTTATTAGAACTCAGAGATACTAATGATGGAAAAGAACTTTATGTTGAATGTGATCGATCAGGATTTATTGACATGGATGGAATCGTTGCTTTTTCTGAGGCGTATTCGAAGAGACTAGATACTATTGAGGATATGTTTGATTTCGAATATGTTCTTAACTGCTGCTCAGCAGATCCAGAAAGAGAAATAACTGGTGAAGATTATAGTGATTACATTGATTCTTATGTCGAGGTTGAATATGGTGATGATAAAACCATAATGGGACAACTTGTTGAAGTGAATAATGAAGGATTGTCTATAAAAGTGAATAATAAAGGTAGAATTAAAGTTACTGAGATAAACTTTGCCGCAATAAATAAAATAAGTTTAAGAATTAAGATTTAGGAGGAATTAAAAAAATGGCAAGAAAAGCAAAAAAGTCAGCTGTGTTTGACGGTACAATTAATAGCGATAAGGATGTATTGATTGCATTATCGGAACTTGAGGATAACAACAGTACTTCGCCTGAGGAGTCTTTAGCATTGCTTGAGCAATGTTGTGCAAAGGCTTATAAGATTATTGTTAATAGTGATAATCCTAAAAATGCCGAGGATATGAGAGTTGAAGCAAAAATAGACATTAAAAACAATATCGTTAAAATGTATGAATTAAAGGATGTTGTTGAAGAGGATGATCTTGAGGATGACTTCTTACAAATCTCTGTTGAAGACGCAAAATTAATTGATCCTAATGCAGAGAAAGGAACTATATTATATATACCTTGTGACTTTAAAGTATTGGGTGAGGATAAAAAATTCCTTAGTAAGGTTCGTAGCCTTTATTTGCAAAAGAGCAAGGAACAGGCCAATATTGCTAAGAAAAATCGTTATTCAAGTTTGATTGGTTCAAATATTGTAGGTACTGTAGAAAATATTGAATATGGTAAAAGACGTATAACAATTGCTTTTGATAATGATAAGGTAAATGGTGTTATCTATGGAAGAGATATTGTTGATACTGAAACTATTTACAATCGTCAAAGACTTAAATGTTATTTAAAGGGTATAGATGATAAGAAAAAGGATTTAACTCTTATTCTTTCTAGAAGTGATAAGAACTTTATTCGTAACTTGTTTAAAGAACATATTCAAGAAGTTAGTGAAGGAATTATAACTATTGAATCCGTTTCACGTGTTGCAGGTATTCGTTCAAAAGTTGCTGTTTATTCTAAGGACACAAATATTGATGCCAAAGGTTCATGTATTGGACCTGATGGAACAAGAGTCATGTCTATTAAGACTGAAGTTAACGATGAAAGAATAGATGTTGTCCAATACACTGATAATCTTGTTTTATTTATAGCCAATGCATTAAGTCCTGCAGATGTTATTGGTGTTTGTTTAAATCCTAATGGTGATGAAACGAAGGCAATTGCCATTGTTAAAAATGATGGAAAGAAATCTGCTATTGGACGTAAAGGTATTAATGTTAAACTTGCTTCACAACTTGTTGGAAAGAATATAGACATCAAAGAATTAGATGAAGCTATGAAGGAAAATATCAAGTATACCAGTATAGAAGATGTCAAAAGAGAAATCATTCTTGATAGACTTGATAATAAAGAAAAAGATATCATTTTTGCCGAAGAGTATAACCCTGAAATAGAGGAAGAAGTTGAAGAACACTTCAAAGATTTAAATGATGTTTCTTCTAATGAAGAACAAATTGAAGAACATAATAGTGAAGTGGTTGGAAATGTTAGCAATGAACACAACGTTGATAAAAACGATTTATCATCGCTTAATAACGATAACAATGATGAAGTTCATATACAAATTCGTTCTTCTGGTCCGAGAGTTTCTTTACGTGAGCTTGAAGCACAAATTGATAATGAGAAAAAACAAAATAAGGGCAATAGCAATCAACAAACCACTGCTAAAGCTAAACCTTCTTCAAAGAAGAAAGAAAAGCCTGAGGCTGAGAGTGTTGTTAAAGCTCCTCAAATCATGCCTATTTATACTGAAGAAGAACTTAAGGCAATGGATGAAGAAGAGGAAGAATACGAAGATACTTATTCTTACGATGAATACGATGAGGAGTATGACAAGTATTAATGAAAGAAGTTATACGCTTTGATTGTGTTAATAATATTCGTAAAAATAAGGAAGAATTACTTCGAATTGTATTAACACCTGAAGGAGAGATAAAAGTAGATACTAGCGGAAAGATGAACGGCCGTGGTGCTTATTTAACTCCAAATCTCGAAACAGTTAAATTAGCCAAAAAGAATCATCGATTAGAAAAAGCACTGAAAACTAAAATTGAAGACGAGGTATATGAAGATATTTATCAATTTATCAGAAGTAGATCAGAAGTTGAGTAATCATATTGGGCTGGCTTTACGGGCTGGAAAAGTATTTGTCGGTGAAAAACTTCAAGAACTGATCGGCAAAAACAAAATATATTTAATAGTTATGGCAAATGATTCGGCAGATAGTTTTAAAAAAAGTTTACCAAAAAATATGCCAACTATCATATATTTAAGTCAGGATCAACTCGCTGCATTGATAAATAAATATGGAAAAAGGATAAACGGATTTGGAATAGCTGATAAGAATTTAGCTAAACTGATTATCAATCGTTTCAATGATATGAAAGGAGAGTGTAATGAAAAAGAATAATAAGAGCAACAAAAACAATAACAGAATGAGGCAATCACAAATCGTTGATGATAAGTCATCATCAAATAGTGCAAACCTAGAAGGCGATGTATTTGTTTATTCTGGTACAGTTTCATTAGACCAATTAGCTAAGAGCATTAATGTTCCAGTTAATTCAATAATAAAGGATTTGTTTATGAGCGGCAAGATGTTAACTCTAAATTCTATTTTAGATGATGAGTTAATCGCAGAAATATGCTTAGCCCATAATATTGACTTTAGAAAAGAAGAAGTTATTGAGAAACAGGAATTTGAAAAATATGGATTGGAAATTGATCCAGAAAAATCTGAGATAAGAGCTCCTATTGTTACGGTTATGGGACATGTTGACCACGGTAAAACAACTCTTATCGATGCTATTAGAGGTTCTGATATTGTATCAAAAGAAGCTGGTAGTATTACACAAACTATTGGTGCATATCAAAAAGAAATAAATGGAAAGAAGATAACTTTCATCGATACTCCTGGACATGAAGCATTTACTGCTATGCGTGCCAGAGGAGCATCTTTAACTGATATTGCCATCATCGTTGTTGCTGCTGATGATGGAGTTATGCCACAAACTAGAGAAGCTATCGACCATGCCAAAGCTGCTGGTGTTTCAATAATTATTGCAATAAATAAAATTGATAAGCCAGGTGCTAATATTGAGAAAATAAAAAGTGATCTTTCTGAACTTGGGCTATTATGTGAAGAATGGGGTGGCGATACAATTATGGTCGAAATCTCTGCAAAACAAAAAATTAATCTTGATGGATTGCTTGAAACAGTGTTATTTGTAGCTGAAATGAAGGAACTTCATGCTGATCCTTCTGCGCCAGCTTTTGGTACAGTTATTGAAGCATCATTAGATCAACACCAAGGACCAAAGGCAACTTTATTAGTGCAAAATGGTACATTGAGTGTTGGTGATAACTTGGTCGTTGGTAACGCTTATTGTAAAGTTAGAAAAATGGTAAATGAATATGGAAAAAGCGTTAAGGCTGCTCTTCCAGCAACACCAGTTTCTGTAACTGGTCTTTCCGAAGTACCTGTAGCTGGAGATCACTTTATTGCATATGTGAATGAAAAAGAAGCAAAACAGGTTGCTCAAAAGAGAACATTAACACAGTTGTCACACCAGAATTTCCAAAGAAACTTCAGTGTAGATTCTTTCTTTAAGACAGTTACTGCTAGTGAAAAACCACGCATAAATGTTATTATTAAGGCTGATTCAACCGGATCCGTTGAAGCCATTAAGGCTTCTTTACTAAAACTTGAAGTTGGTGAAGTTGAAATCAATGTGGTTCGTGGTGCAGCTGGTGAGGTTAGTGAAAGTGATGTCATTCTTGCGCAAGCTTCAACAGCATTGATACTTGCATTTAATGTAAAAGCAAATGCATTAGCTAATGATAAAGCTAAAGATTCAGGAGTTGAAATAAGGACTTATAATATTATCTATCGTTTGTTAGATGATGTTGTTCTTGCAATGAAAGGAAAGTTGCTTCCTGTCTATGAAGAAGTTATTTATGGACATGCGACAGTTACCCAACTTTTTAAGTCTTCAGCTGCTGGTACAATTGCTGGTTGTATGGTTACAGATGGATCTATTAAATCCAAAGCGCAAGTTAGAGTTATTCGTGGAGGAAAGAAAGTCATATACGAAACTGAAATCGTTTCTTTAAAAAGATTTAAGGATGATGTCAAAGAAGTTAAAACCGGATATGATTGTGGTATAGTTTTAAAGGATAACAAAGATATTAAAATAGACGATGTCTATGAAGTGTTTGGTCAGGAGATAAAGAAGTAAATATGGCTGATAAACATAAAAGAATAGGAACGCTTGTTTTAAGAAATGTAACTGATATTATCCGCAAAGAACTTGATTACGAACTCGTTTCTCTTTCTTCAATTAATGAAATAAAGATGAATAGGGATAATTCACTTGCAACACTATATGTCACTCATTTAGTTAAAGAGCAGACAAAGCCTTTGATAGAGTATTTAAATAGTAAAAAAGGATTTATCAGACAACGACTTGGAAAAATGATGAGTATATATAAAGTACCTGATTTAGTATTTGTAGAAGATGATTTATATGATAAAGGTGCTCGTATAGATGACATTTTAAGAGGAATTTATAACAAGTAAAAGTATTACTAATATCAAATAATCTAAAGCGAAGATAGAACAACTATCTTCGTTTTTTAATTATTTAATAAAATTATTTTAACCATATTATTAAAACATTTTATTTTTTTATTTGACTAAAAAGAGTTATAATATTTATTGCATTGGAATAATTATTTGTTGAGGTTAAAAATGAATATCGTAGTAATAAATGGAACAGAGAAAAAGGGAGTTACTTATAATATCAAAGAGCTTTTCTTAGAAAACTTTAAAAATGAAGCTAATATACGCGAATTTTACTTACCAAAAGATTACCCGAATTTTTGTGCTGGCTGCACTTTATGTTTTAAAAAAAGTGAACTACTTTGTAAGGATGTTAGATATGTTCAAGAAATAGAAAAAGCAATAATTGAATCTGACTTAGTTATATTTACTTCACCAGTTTATGTTTATCATTGTACAGGTGCAATAAAAACACTTTTGGATCATCTCGGCTATCGCTGGATGATTCATCGACCAGCAAAAGAAATGTTTGGAAAAAGAGCGTTAATAATAACGCAATGCGTTGGCGGAGGCGCAAAAACAGCAGCAAAGGATATAAAAGATAGTCTATCATGGTGGGGTATTTCTCGTATTAATGTTTTTACTGCTAAGTTAATGAATGAATTATTATGGGATAAACTTTCGGATGATAAGAAAAAACATATTACGAAAAAGATTAAAAAGGTTTCTAATAAACTGAGCAGAGTTGATTATTCTAAACCGGCAAGAACAAAATTTATGATAAAAATAAAATTCAATATTTGCCGTAAAATACAAAAGTCAATTCAAGCCAAAAATCCTGATAGTGTTGATTATAAGTATTGGGAAGAAAATGGGTGGTTGAAAACAAATCGTCCTTGGAAATTCTAATGGCTTATTTTAATAAGTTAGCTTCGCCTTTTTGCGGCTTCACTTCTGGCCAGTTTGAAGGGTAATTTATGCCGGTTTGTTGGTCGAAATTCCAGTAATAAGCTGATGTTGTAGGCGTACCTAAGTAGACTCTCGGATTGTACTTTTTCGTACGATTTCCGCTGCTGTACGCTAACGAACCAGATGCGTAATTAAAGACATTTAAGCCAGAAACAA
>CAOSOP010000074.1 GCA_948525355.1 uncultured Bacilli bacterium
CCAAAACACCTCAAAACCACCCGCAAATCAATGGCCTCAGAACTTCGGCCAGACCACACAAAAAGGCGAAGCAAACATATTTAATAACTATATATTGAGCAACCAATCTATAGGTCTAACCGAATAATATTTTACTAATAGTTCAACAATATTTCTTATTCTCCTAAGTTCTTCGATTGAACTCTTATATCCTTCAAGTAATTCTCTTTTAATATCTTTCTTTATATTATATTGATCTTCTAATAAATCAAAAGTTATAGTTGGAAATAATAGTCTTGCTATTAGTAAAGATAAATCCTTTGGAGTTAATGCTAGTTGTTTAACAAGATTTAATACATCATTTTCATTTAACTCTTTCAATCTATAAAGATATGCGATATCGCGTACAGGCGAATCTAAAATAATATTAAAAGGATTAAATATGTCAACAGCATATAAACTGTTAATTCTTTTATGCACCATCGTCAACTCGCCAATATCAACTCCATAATCATATTTAATATCAACAAGATAAGCTACAGCATTATTTGCAAGACCTAATGCATAAATAGTTTCTGTATTTAATACAGGATAAGCATAATCATCAATCGATATTGCTTGCATATATTTATCTTCTATTAAAGCGATTTTTTCTTCCCATAATTCAATCAAATCATCAATATCAAACTTTATCTGTTTCTTATAATTCTTACCTAGTTCCATCATTGTAAGTACCGCATTTCTTGTGTATTCCTGATGCTTAAAAGAAATTAAAGATACAGGTCCAAATTCATTTTCTGTAACAAGTTTATTGCTTCTTGTCCTTACAATATCACCACTAACCGGAAACGGCAGAGTTGACTTAAGTCTAGTCAAAACACTTTGAAGTTCTATAACTTCCTCTTCAGTTTTATCATGTGCTATGAGTTTAAAGTCATAACCATTGTAACTGAATTCATTTTTCTCATCATCAACTATATAACCATATTCGTCAAAAATAAAAGATGCCATATCATTTAATAATATGACATCTACTATAAAAATATTTATTCTTATTTATTTTCCAAATACTTTTTTGCGTAATTGTTCTCTTCAAGATTATATATAGAGAAACCATTTCTATTATAAACATCAACTCTATTATATGTTATTGGATTTCCATTAGGTTCAGTGAAGAATCCACCAGCCTCTTCAACAATAATTTGAGGAGCACAAGTATCCCATTCCTTAGTGTTTGCATTAAATCTAAATGAAACTTCCGCAAGTCCTCTAGCAATTAAACAAGCCTTTATTGCCGAACCTACTTTTCTTTCCTCTTTTATATACTCTCTATACTTATTAGCAACAGCGATTTCTTCATCGTTTACATGGAATACTGAAGTTAATAAAACCAGATCTTTAACTTTCTTAGAAACTGAAATCTGTGTAGGCTTATCCCCTTTAGATCTAACATAATACGCGCCATAGTCTTTAACTGCATAATACATTTCACCCGTATTAGGTATCATAACAATTCCTAAAACAGGTGTATGTCCTTCAACAAGAGCTATATTAATTGCAAATTCACCATCCCTATTAATAAAGTTCTTCGTTCCATCAAGTGGATCGATAATCCAAATATACTTACAGTTCAATCTAGACTTATCATCCTCACTCTCTTCTGTTAAAAAAGCATGATTACAATACTTTTTTGATATTCTTTCTCTAATAAAAGCATCAGCTTTTTTATCAGCAATCGTAACTGGTGAATCATCACTTTTTATCTCATACTCAAATCCACTATGATAGACATTCATTATTATTTCACTAGCACCATACGCAACATCAATTGCATATGGAAGAACTTCATTAATCAACCATTCTCTGCTCATAACTCTTCTTCAACTCCTCTATAACTTTTTTATAATCATTAATATCATTCAATGTACAACCTGATGCCTGAATATGACCACCGCCACCAAACTTTTTAGCAATTGGTTGAACAGGATGACCATTAGAACGAAGTTCAACACGACAGATTCCATCATCACCTTCAGCAAAAAAGCACCAAGCAAAACAACCTTTGAGATTGGCTATTAAGTTAACTTGCGATCCAGCGCTGTTCTTATTCATACCGAGTTTTTCCAAATCTTCCTTAGTAAAAACCATATATGCAACACCAGCATCGATAGAAAAGTTTTGATAAACATAGGCCTTAAATCTCAAAGATTCTGGGTCAACTTCATATAATTTATCATATATTTCCTTAACACAAGCGCCAAAAGAAACTAATTTAGCTGCAACATTAAAAAGGTTTTCAGTAAAAGGTGGATACATGAATCTTCCGGAATCTGTAGCCAATCCTAAGAATAAATATGAAGCCGCATCAGCTGGTAAATAGTCAAAATGACTTAATAGAATATTTGTTAATACTTGTGTACAAGATACTTTATCTGTTTCAATAAATTCATAATCACAAAATTTTTCTGCGAAAATATGATGATCGATTTTAATCGACTCTTTTGCGAGATTAGCTCTTAAATCCCCTAATCTAGCATAATTTGCCAAATCCACAACTATTGCTAAAGATTCCTTGATTTTTTCATCACTAACTAAATCAAAAGAAGCAAATCCATCAGGAATACGGCTAAATACACCTTCATTTAAAGCATATACTTCCTTATTAGGATAAAAATGCTTTATAGCCGCTTTTAATCCAAGTTCCGAACCATAACAATCCCCATCAGGAACTATGTGTCCAAATATTGTAATTACATCATATTTTTCTATCAATTTAAAAATAATACTATAGTCACTCATACACTTTCCTTTCAAAATAAATCCTCGGCAAAAGCCGAGGATTTAATTACTTAACAGCACGACCTAAACTGCCAAAAACAGTTGCCTTTTCAATAAATACTTTTCTTATACCTTCTGTACCTGGACCTATTATCTTACGAGGATCATAGACAGTTTTATTACTAGCTAATGTCTCTCTGACAATCTTTGCCCAAGCGATTTGACATTCAGTATTAATATTAATTTTTGATGTACCTCTATCAATGGCCATTTTTAATTGATTATCTGGTATTCCACTACCACCATGTAAAACTAATGGAAGATTAACTAAAGATGCAATGTGTTTCATTTCATCAAAGCCGAGTTTAGGTTCGCCATGATATTCACCATGAACGGAACCAAGTGCTGGTGCTAAGCAATCAATTTTGGTTTCATTAACTAATCTTACACATTCTTCAGGAATAGCATAGCAACTTTCTGCAACAACCAAATCTTCTTGTCCACCAACTCTTCCAAGTTCTGCCTCAACAGAAACTCCACGTGGATGTGCATATTCAACAACTTCCTTAACGATTTTAATATTCTCCTCTAATGGATAATGAGATGCATCAATCATGACAGAAGTAAAACCAGCATCAATAGCTTGTTTACAAAGGTCAAAACTTGCACCATGATCCAAATGAAGTGCTACAGGTACAGTAACACCTAAATCTTTGATTAATCCCTTAACCATTCCAACGACAGTGTTCCATCCACCCATATACTTTACTGCAGAAGATGAAACGCCAAGAATAACAGGTGTTTGTGTCTCTTCAGCAACCTTCAAAATTGTACTTGTCCATTCAACATTATTAATATTAAATTGACCAACTGCGTAATGCTCTTTAAATGCTTTATTAAGCATTCCAACCATATTTTCTAATCCCATAATATCAACTCCTATTCATTTTCTAAACTTTCTTTTATGGTAAATCCATCAACGGCATCATCTTTATCCATAGAAACCTCATCATTCATCAGTTCGTCGTAAAGATCTTCCTCTTCATCCTCATCCTCTTCTTCGTCTTCTTCTTCATCATCTTCAGATTCCTTATCCTTGTCTTTTTCTTCTTCATCAGAATCCTCATCATAATGATAGATATCATTCATATCAATATGAACGGCATCAAATTTGTGATTCTTTCTCAAATCCCAGACATTTTCGCCTAAAGTGACAAATCTTCCATCACGAAGAAGACTTGTATAAAGCTGTGAAGCCTTAGCGCTGACTTCCTCACTCTCTAAGTTCAATCTTTTAGCGATAAGTTCAAGCATATCGTTAAATGATTTCGCTTCTCCACTTTCAAGAATAACTTGATAAGCGGCATCCAACATCGACTCTCTCATCTTTCCTCCTTACCTATCTTACATATGAATAGGAGCATCAACTCCTATCAAATATAACGCATTTGATAATGTGATCTTACAAGCCTTAATTAATGCTAATCTTTGCTTTGTAAGACTCTCATTGCTCGGATCTAGAACTCTACACTGAGTATAAAACTCATTAATAGAATTTGATAGCTTCCGAATATAAATAGTAATCTTATATGGCTCTCTTGTCAAGCCAGCATCTAATACTACATTAGTAAATTCATTCATTATTTTAAGTAAATTTCTCTCACTATCATGGACCAATAAATCACCAGTTAAATCTAATTCGTAAGAACTACCACTTTCTAGTATTGTTGCCAATCGTGCGTGCGAATATTGACAATAATATACAGGGTTAGTTGCACCCATAGTTTTTGCTAAATCCAAATCAAAATCTAAATGAGTTGAAGCAGATCTTGTTACAAAGAAAAACCTTACAGCATCCTTACCAACTTCTTCTATCAACTCTTTCATTGATACAGCATTACCAGTTCTCTTGCTCATCTTATATTCTTGACCATCTTTAAATAAACGAACCATTTGTACCATAACTATTTCTATGCTACTTGGATCCTTATTTAATGCTTGCATTGAATACTTAAGTCTAGAAATATATCCATGATGGTCAGCTCCCAAGATGTCGATAATATTAGTAAACCCTCTATCATATTTATATCTATGATAAGCAATATCAGGAACAAGATAAGTATAAGATCCATCGGACTTAATTAAAACTCTATCCTTATCATCTCCACCCTCACTTGTTTTTAAGAAAGTAGCTCCTTCATGTTGATATGTATGATCTTTAATATCAGCCAGAGCTTTCTCAACAAGACCTTCATCACGAATCCATTGTTCAGATGTAAACACATCAAATTCAACACCAAATTCTTTTAAATCACTCTTAATCTTTTCAAAATTAAGTTTAATTCCTTCAGCCTTAAAGAAATCCATATGCTTATTAACATCAATTAAAGAATCTTTATGTTCAGCATAAATTTTCTTAGCAACATTAACGATATCTTGACCGTGATAACCACCTTCTGGAACCTCACTATCTATTCCACAACACTGGAGGTAACGGCTGGCAACAGATAGAGCTAGATTATTCACTTGATTTCCAGCATCATTTATATAGTATTCTCTAGTTACATCAAATCCACAAAAACTCAATATTCTAGTTAAAGAGTCACCAACTGCAGCACCTCTTGCATGCCCTAGATGAAGTTCGCCTGTTGGATTAGCTGAAACGTACTCAACATTTATTTTCATCTTTTTTCCATAATCACTACGACCATAATCCGCACCTAAATCTATGATTCTTTTAATCAAAGAAACCAGACTATCGTTCTTTAAAAACACATTGATAAATCCAGGTCCTGCAACTTCAAGTTTTTCAACACCAACAGAATCTTTATCAAAGACATTGATAATGTCGTTAGCAATCATCACTGGTGCTTTCTTCATTACTTTTGCCAATCTCATAGCAACATTGGTTGCAAAATCACCATGTTCCTTAACCTTACTATGCTCAATAACAATATCATTTATTTCCAAATCTACTCCAAGCTTATTTAATGATTCTTTAAACTCTTCTTTCAACTTCTTCTCTATATCTTCCATAATCACCTACATACTTTCTTTAATATATATATAAACTTCTTCACAAGAGCAATTCTTACTATCTAACAAATCGTAAGAAATGATAATGCTTCTTGGATAATCAACTTCCAATCTATTAACTCTAACTGGAAAAATACCTTTTGTATTATTTTCAAGTAAAATCACTTGAAGCTCGCAAACAGAATTTTCAATCAAAGTTCCACTTATTTCAAGTTCCTTACTTCGTCGATATAAATCATATCCTTCACCATTCTTAGTAATTTTTATTTCAAGTTCACCATTATCATAAAAACTATAACTAGATGAATTATAATCAGCATCACCAGTATAAATCTGTGGTCTAGCATTTTCACCGAAGGTATTCAAAATAAATTTTTTCATAGCCTTATAAGTATAACATACTATATATAAATATATAAAGTATAAAATTATTTTTTTATCTCACCCCCACCAACAACGCCCACCCCGTTGAGGAAGCTGCCCCTGGCAGCGGACGAAATGGGGTGGGCGTTGAAGGCGGGGCTCCTACCA
>CAOSOP010000075.1 GCA_948525355.1 uncultured Bacilli bacterium
CGGAGCCGTAGGAGGTGGGGGTGAGATTTATATAAATAGAGTATATTTATAAACTTATACTATGAAATTAATTATATTTACATTATAATATAGAGGTGGAAAATAATATGGATTATAAGGATAAGGTTAAATTTGGTTCGTTTATCAGTTTGGCAATACTTATATTGTTTATTATTATGACTATTATCGTTTTGAGGAGCTGAAATGTATTATTATCTTAGAGGAACAATTGCTTTACATGAAAAAAATAATATAGTAGTTGATTGTAATGGTATTGGATACTATGTCTATGTATCTCGACCAGATGATTTTCCTATAGGAGAATTAATGACTGTTTATACTTCAATGTATTTTAGAGAGGATGAACAGTATTTGGTTGGATTTAAAACTTTTGAAGAAAAACAGGTTTTTAATAAATTACTTACAGTTAAGGGGGTTGGACCAAAGATTGCAGTTTCAGCGCTTGCAGGAGCTACGCCAGAACAATTAATTGATGCAATTGAGAAATCAAATGTTTTATTTTTAAAGAAACTACCAGGGATTGGTCCAAAGGCTGCTAACCAAATAGTTTTAGATTTGAGAGGAAAGTTGACTTATTCTTCTGCAACACTAACAGGTGATAAAAATATGGATGATGCAATGGTTGGTCTTAGACAATTTGGTTTCACTGTTGCTGAGATTAATGCAGCTTTTACTAAAATTACGGAGAGAGGGTTAACTACTGAAGAATATGTTAGAAGAGGATTGGCCCTTTTAAATAGGAACTAGATATGAAAAAAACATTTAGCAAAGAAAATAATGCACAAATTGCTGAGGAAATAATTAACTCTATATCTGAAGAACAGGATAGAGAAGATGAAGTTACTTTAAGACCTCAAATGCTTGAAGAATACATAGGGCAAACAAATCTTAAGAAAATGCTTAATATTTATATTGGTGCTGCTAAGGAAAGAAATGAAGCTTTAGACCATGTTATTTTTTATGGACCGCCAGGATTAGGTAAAACCACATTGGCACATGTCATAGCTAATGAATTAGGAACGCACATTAAAACAATTAATGGTCCAAGTTTAACTAGGACAGGTGATTTAGCTGCTATTTTATCTTCTATTGAGGCTGGCGATGTTATTTTTATCGATGAGATTCATCGTATCCCACGAACTGTGGAAGAAGTTTTATATGGTGCTATGGAAGACTTTACTTTAGAAATGGTTGTAGGAAAAGATGAATCGGCAAGATCATTATCGGTTCCACTTCCTCCTTTCACTCTCATTGGTGCGACAACTATTGTTGGTAAACTTTCAAGCCCACTGCGTGATAGATTTGGAATAATTGAAAGGCTTAACTATTATGATCAGGATGAATTATCTGCTATTGTTATGAGAACATCTAAGGTATTTAATTTTCCAATAACTGAAGAAGCAACAAAAATGTTAGCATGCCGCGGACGTGGAACGCCTCGTATTGTTAATAGAATTTTCCGCCGCGTTAGAGATTTTGCTTCATACGAAAAAGTAAAGATTATCGATGAAGAAATTGCTTCTGTTGCTTTATCTATGCTTCATATCGATGAATATGGACTTGATGATGTTGATAGAAAATATCTTAATGCTTTAATTGAAAGATTTGAAGGCCATCCAGCTGGTTTAAAGTCAATTGCAAGTTCTATTGGCGAAGAAGAAAAGAACTTGGAAGATGTTTATGAACCATACCTTGTTCAATCTGGATTTATTAACAAGACAAGTCGAGGAAGAGTTGCCACACGAAAAGCATATCAACATATGGGATATGTTTATCCAGAAGAAGATGAAAAAAGAGTTGTTAAAATAAGTGATTATTAATCAAAATAGCTTATTAATATATTGTCATTATCAAGTTTTATGGTTGCCATTGCTCCACACCTAAGAGGAATGGTAGGTTTTAAGTGACCAATATCACAATCTAAAAGAATAGGAACATTAAACTCCTTAAGCATATCTATTGTTGTATCTGCATAGTTTTGTCCAAAAAAGTCTTCGTTTATGTGAAGTGGTCTACCGATGATAAAACCTTTTATATATTGAAACCATCCGCTTTCTTTAAGTTGAAAAAGAGCACGACGATATGCAATTACATTTAAATCACATGCTTCAAGGAAAAAAATTATCCCCTCTTTTTTATGTCTTTCAATGTATTCTTTTGTCTTGTCAAATCTTGTTCCGCATAAAGTTATCAAGCAATCTAAACAGCCACCTATTAAACGACCATTGAATTCTTTGGTGTAATTAAACGCTTTGATTTCTTTTTTTGTATCAAGCTTAATTGGTGATAAATCATGAGAATCAGCACTTAGTGATTGGTACATTTGATAGCCCGCAAAGTCCTTTTTCCCTAAGAGCATTCTTAAAACTTCATCAGCTTCTTGGTCGTAAAATGAAGGAAAACAAGCACCATAGATTGTTTCTAAGTCATTAAATGTTGTTAAGGTGTAAGTTAAGTTAGTGTTGTCTGAATATCCTACAAACCATTTTGCCTCAGCTTCTTTAATTTTTTTAAAGTCTATGTGCGGAAGAATCTCAACCATTGTTTCTCCACCACCAACTGACCAAATAACTGATGCATCAGATAAATATGCTTTCATAAATTCATCAGCTCTTTTTTTGGCAGTATTAGAAGCAACTATTCCTTCACTTTTTTTGCAGTTTTCACCAACTACTATTCTATAGTCTTTTGATAGTTTATCGATAGATACTTTCATTCTTTCATCATATGGATATATTGTGCATCCAAATGATGGGGCGACAAGACTTATCGTGTCGTTTCTTTTTAAATACTTTGGTTTCATTTTTTAGCTCCTAAGATAATTATCATTTATTTTTAGTTTATTTGCAATAGTTGACATTAGCAAATATTGTCGAAAAGTTTATAATAAATAAAAATGGCACTATTAATAGTGCCATTAGTTACTTAATAAAATAAATTATCTACGTATACCAAGTTTCTTAATTAAATTAAGATAGGCTTCATGATCTTTCTTATCAATGTAATTGAGGAAACGTCTACGACGACCAACTAAGATCATAAGTCCACGTTTGGCAGATTCATCGTGAATGTTTTTCTTACGATGTGCGGTTAAATTATTGATTCTTTCTGTTAAGATAGCAACTTGTACTTCTGCAGAACCAGTGTTCTTTTCACTGTTACCATAGGCTTTAACCAATTCGGCCTTTTTTTCTTTTGTGATGTTCATCAACCTCTCTCCTTTTTCTTTTATTATCTCCGAGTCATAATCGAGGATTTTATTGACCAAGAGAAATAACGTTAAAATTATAATTTGAAAACTCGATAAAGTCAAGGTTTATTTAGTAGTGAATATCAATTTTTAAGTTGTATATTACATATTTATAATTTTTTTAACTATATACTTATCGAACCGTTTTTATTCAAATTGTTTATATGTTAAATGTTAAATTATTTTCTCGTTGCATAAATTTATTGTGTAAATAAATTATTTTATTATTGACATGTAACAAAAAACTTATTAAAATCATATTTGTTAGTGTAGACTAACATTTGTTAATGGAGGTTTTATGAAAAAAACTTTGGATAAATTCAAAATCGGCGAGAGCGGTGTAATTATAATCGTATCTGGAGAAGGAAGATTCCGTCGAAGACTTTTCGATATGGGTGTAACCCCAGGTGCTGAAGTATTACTCCAAAAGCGAGCTCCATTAGGTGATCCTATACAAATATATCTTAGAGGATATGAATTAACACTTCGAAAGGAAGAAGCTAAGATGATTGAATTGGAGGTTAAAGAATGAAAACTATAGCATTAGCAGGAAACCCTAATTCTGGAAAGACAACATTATTTAATGCAGTTACAGGAAGTACTGCTCATGTTGGTAACTGGCCAGGTGTTACTGTTGATAAAAAAACAGGTTTATATAAAAAGGAAGAAGAGCCGATAACTTTGGTTGACCTTCCTGGCATATATTCTCTTTCTCCTTATACTGATGAGGAAGTAATTTCACGTAATTTTTTACTTGAAGAAAAGCCGGATTGTATAATAAATATTGTCGATGTAACAAATTTAGAGAGAAACCTATATTTAACTTTGCAGTTGATGGAAATTGATATACCGATTGTTTGTGCATTAAATATGAGTGATGTATTGGCTAAAGAGGGTAAAGAATTTGATTTAAAAAAACTAGAAGAAATATTGAACATTCCTGTTGTTATGGTGTCTGCATTAAAGGAAAACAATATTGAGGAATTGATGCATCGAGCATATCAGGCATGTCAAAGCAAAAGAAAAGCTAGGTCCTGCTTGAAAGGAACCTCTATTTCGCATCTTATTGGTGATGTTACAATTGCATTTGAAGCGTTAAAAGTAGATTATCCATTGTTTCATGCGATAAAACTTATTGAAAATGATGAATTAGAACTCAAAGATCATAGCAATTTAGTGTCGATAATAGATAATTTTAAAATGACATTTAATGATAATGTTTTGGGCAATGATTTAGAAGCTGTAATAGCGGATGAAAGATATAAATATATTACATCGTTTTCTAAAAAATTAATAATTGCCCAAAAGAAAGAAGAGAATACTGAGTTTTTAAATAGTACTATTAAAACTAAGTCAGATAAAGTTGATAAGGTCTTAACACATAAGTTTTTCGGAATACCTATATTTATAGCAATATTATTTGTAATATTCCATTTAACTTTTTCTGAGGATTTATTCTTTTTAAACGCTTTGGGATTAGTTGATATCACTAGTTTTGCAGGCACTCCGTACGAAGGATTATTTGCTAATGGAGGGATTTCATCAATTGGAGTTATATTCACTAACCTATTTAATAATACATTTGATTTAATAACGTCTTCTATAGCTAATGGAATGAATTCGGCAAATGTGAATCCAGTAGTTACAGGACTTGTATGTGATGGAATTATAACTGGAGTTTTTTCTGTGTTTGGTTTCTTGCCACAAATTCTGCTATTATTCCTATGCTTTTCTATTTTGGAGGATAGCGGATATATGGCTAGAGTTGCATTTATTCTTGATAGAATAATGCAAAAATTCGGTGTCACTGGAAGAGCCTTTTTGCCCATGATTATGGGCTTTGGATGCTCAATACCTGCAATGATTAATACTAGAACACTAGCTGATGACAAAGAAAAAATTGCGACAATAAGAGTTATTCCATTCTTCTCCTGCGGTGCTAAATTGCCAATTTTATCAGCTGTTAGTGGTGCACTAGTTAGTAAATGGGGCATAGGAAATGCCGATTTAATTACATTGCTATTCTATGCAGTTGGTATGATTACTGCAATGATTTCCTTGATTATTCTTCGCTCATCAACCCTTAAAGGAGAAAAGCAACCTTTCATGATGGAACTGCCTAATTATCATATGCCTAGGTTTAAGTCACTAATGCTTCATTTATGGGATAAAGCAAAGCATTTCATTAAGAAAGCATGCACAATTATCTTGTTATCAAATGTCATTGTTTGGGTCTTAATACATTTTTCTCCAACATGGACTTATTTAGAAGATGCAATGATAAATGAATCCATACTTGCAGTTTTATCAAAAATGGTACAGCCATTATTCACTCCTCTCGGCTTTGGTTCACAACTTAAAGGATTCGGATGGGTATTTGTATCTGCAAGTATCGCTGGTTTAATTGCAAAAGAGAATATTGTTGGATTGTTTGCGGTCTTAGCGGCTGTAATTTCTAGTGCCGATCCTGATTTAATGAGTGATATTGGTTCAGTTGGTGTTTTAATAGAGAATACTGGCGCGACTTTCCCAGCTTTGTTTGCATTTATAATGTTTAATATGACAACTATACCGTGCTTTGCAGCGTGCGCTACTGCACGTGGAGAATTGAAGAAGGGAACATTCAAATGGACGATTCTATTCTGGTTAGTTACTTCGTATATTGTCGGAACAATTTGCTTTGTGTCTTTAACAGTCCTTTGGACCATTCCAATTTTCATAGCAGTTATTGCAGCAGTTCTTGTACTGTTATACTTATATAGAATTGATAAAATAAGTTTTAGAAAAAAGGAAAGCAAATGAATACAATTAGCATCGTACTATTAATAATAGTAAGCATTGTAGTTTTGTTTTTAATCGGATATTTGATATATAAGAAAATCAATCATAGTCCGATAGGTGAATGTGAATCATGTATTAATAAAGGAAAAAAACTAGTTGATGACTATTATAAAGCGTATCCGAAAGAAAAAGATAAAAGACGAGTTGATAAATAGCTTCGCCTTTTTGCGGGCCCTTTTCCGGCCAAATAGAGGGAAATTTTATGCCACTT
>CAOSOP010000076.1 GCA_948525355.1 uncultured Bacilli bacterium
AATTACGACCGTCAAAGTGGTATAAATCACCCATCAAATTGGCCCCAAAACGGCCCACAAAAAGGCGAAGCAAGAAAACTTTTATGCAAACTTAACTATCATATATCTATATTTGTTGCTATTATCTTTAACAAAAGAAAACTTAAAACATTTGAACTCATCTTCTAGTAATTTATATCTATTGTGATGAAGAGAAGATGTTTCAAAATATGCAATGCCATTTTTACTTAATACTTTATGCAAATCCTTTAGAACGATCCTATATGGTTCTATAGTATTATTTGTAAATAGTGCTATGTCTGGTTCATATTTTATTTCATGTCCATAATCATCTGTTGGTTCAATATATGGTGGGTTGCATGTAATAATATCATATAGTTTTCCTTCATTTTTTACTTCATCTATGTAAGAACAATTAATAAACCTTATATCTACATTATTTATTTTGCTATTATGTTTGGCAGTTTCGATTGCTAAAGAAGAAATATCTGTCGCTGTAATTGCTTTATAGTTTAAGCAAGAAAGACATATTGCTATATATCCGCTTCCAGTACAAATATCTAATATATTTAAATTTTTTTTATTAATGTTTTCTTTAATTATTAAATCTATTAAATACTCTGTTTCTTGCCTAGGTATTAAAACATTTTCATTTACAGTAATTATTTTATCAAATGATTTTATGTAACCTAAAATATATTCATATGGATAATCAGGTTTATTTATATAAATGTCGTCAAATTTTTTTATAATAGAATTATCTATTGTTTCATTTGCATTTGAATCTATGTAACTCTTGTTTGTTAGTTTTTCATAAATTTGTTCAGCAATATTATAGGATTTACAATTTGTTTTTTCTTTTATTAGTTTTAAGAAATCAAAAGGATTCATTGCTTCATTGACTCCAATAAAAGATCCTTTTGATTGGCGGCTTGTAAAGATTCTATTATTTCATCGATATCACCTTCCATAACTCTATCAAGTTTTTGTATGGTAAAACCTATTCGATGATCAGTGACACGGTTTTGCGGATAGTTGTAAGTTCTAATTTTTTCACTGCGCTCACCAGTGCCAACCTTTAATTTTCTCTCAGCACTGATTTTTTCGTTTTCTTCTTCATCAATTTTTGCTTTAAGTCTAGCGCGTAATAGTTCCATTGCGATTTCTTTATTTTGTATTTGTGAACGTTCAACCTGGCAACTGACAACAATACCACTTGGCTTGTGTGTGATTCTAACGGCACTTTCTGTTTTATTAACGTTTTGACCACCAGCACCTTGGCTGCGGTAAGTATCTATTTCCAAATCACTTTCTTTGATTTCAACATCACATGATGTAGTTTCAGGCATTACTAAAACCGTAGCGGTAGAAGTATGAATTCTTCCGTTTGTTTCTGTTTTAGGAACTCTTTGTACACGATGTGAACCGCTCTCAAATTTTAATTTAGAATATACATTCTTTCCTTTTATTTTAATGGATACTAAAGAGTATCCTCCAAGTGCTGTAGGTGATTCATCGATGAGTTGCACTTTCCATTTTTGTGATTCAGCATATTTTAAATACATTCGATACAAATCACCGGCAAAGATATTTGCTTCATCACCACCAACAGCTCCACGTATTTCCATAATAACATTTTTTTCATCATTGCTATCTTTTGGTAATAATGATAATTGGAGCTTTTCATATAGTTCTTTTAAGAGGTTAGATTGATTTTGGAATTCAATCGCGCCTAGAGTTGATATTTCTTCGTCTGGATCATCTTTTAAAACAGCCGCATCATCGCGATTCTTTAAAGCATACATATAATCGTTATAAAGATTATAGGTTTCTTCAAGTGAATTTCTTTCTCTATTTAATTCAGCAACAACCTTTTGATTGACAATTATCTTGTCATCTAGCAGTTTTCTTTCTATTTCTTCAAATTTTTCTTTTGCAACTTTAGCTGTATCAAGTACATAGTCTTTATCTTCCATGATGTTTTCCTCCTCTTTTCTTTTTATTAAAATAGTTTCTTTCCCATACTTCTTTATCATATTTTGATTTCTTTAGATTATATGATTTTGCAAACTTTTCTACGGAAATCTTTTTATTTAAAGTAAGGAATATATATATATATGATAAGAACAATGTTGATAACAACCCAGCTATCGTCAGTATACTTCCAAGTTTATAACCTTCTGGACAATATGACAATTCATAATAAATTGGTTCATCTGAACTTATTCCTTCAAAACCAATCAGACCACCTTGTGTTTTATATAATCTAACTGCTTCACCATTGCGTGTTAATTTCCAACCATTGTCAATTGGCTGATTGATTACAACAAATCTATTTTCACTGAAGTTTGTTTCAAAGAATATATCATTCGCAGAATGTTTAATTAAGTTGATGTTCTTCCCTTCTTCTTTTAATCTATCAATATCTTTTTGATAATCAGAGTTATTAGAATATGTTATTGAAGGAAAATTATATGTGATTAAACCATATCCGCTTGAACTCTTGTATAAACCTCCAAGCATTCCACCAGGATTAATATCTTCTTTAATGAATCCTACAACTTTTTTAATTGGTTTATCAACATAAAATCCACGAGCATATTTCCAGTCATAGGTTTTACTATAACCATTCCAGTAAAATGAATCTTGCTTGTACATCTTTCCTTCTTCATCAATCATGTAGTAAGTAATATTATGCCCAAGTTTTGAGTTAACAGACACGAAGCAACTCTTTTCTTTGGTTCCATCAGCCTTAGGACAAATTGTTCCATTAACTGGTTCAAGAATCAAACGAGAATAATAGGGTATTTTCATGTTTATTCCAGTATTTGGATCTATCTGCTGGATATAATCTTTATAGTCATAGGTTTTTCCAATAGGATCTTCTAATTCATCGTAAAGAGAAGGTTCGCCATGAGTTTTAATATATTCTTCCCATCCTTCAATATAACCGCTAGAATTCCAATTTGGAATGTTGATTTTAATGTTCAATTTGTTGTTATCATAGGAAAAAGTAGTATTTTGACTTCTTGCTGTATTAATTATATTCGTAGAGGAATCAATAGTTTTATCTTCACCATTTAATCTATTATAAGTTTCCATGTCATTTTCTTTTAAATCGTCTATTTCTTCTTTGTCCAAAATAGCATATTTTAAATAAGCAACTTCATTATTAACTTCCTGAGTTGGTGTGTAAGTGTCGCCACTATACATAACATTAGAACTTATAACTGTATCATATACAAAGAAATCTTGTATATAATTGGTATTGTAATATAAGTGATGGCGAGGATTATCGTTCAGAACATTTATTAGTTTTTCATACTTTTCTTGAGAAACATTCAATTCAGAAGCTGTCATATTCTTAACTCTTCTATAACCATAAGGAACATTTTGGTCAGTAGATTTTAAGACGTAGTATTTAATTCCAAGCAATGCTTCTAAATTATTTCTTTTCTCATTGACACTCATCGACCACGTACCATAATTATAATTTATTTTTGACCATCCTAATAAATCATTTAATTCAAATGCGTAAGTAGAGTTGAAGGTTGAAACACCATTATATCCAATTCTCATCTGAATGTTATTAGCTCCTCTATCAGCAGTTGAAGTATAGACACGGTAAAAGCTATCATCAAAATTGTTTAGAGCATTAGCGATATTTCTTTCTTCTCTTAAATTTGTTAATCCACCAGCTAAATCTTGATATTTTTGTACACCTTGTCCAATAATAGTTACATTTCCTTGAACAATAGCTTCAGCAGCCATCATAAAGAAAAGAATTCGAGTAAGTCTTTTCTTGTGAAACTGCGTGCGCATAATTATATAACATATTATTAAATATGCTGCTTGTAAAGGAACTAAAATGTTTCTTCCATCTGGACCATGGAATGTATCTGGATTATCTGCCTGTACTTTATTTGCAAAAAGACTTGCAATAACCATTAGTCCTATGACTACACCTAAAGAAATGTCTAAATAAAATTTAGGCATGCTTCTTCTTTCGTCATAGTTTTTGCAGAAGAATACTATCATCCAGCAGACAGCCATTATTTCCCATCTACCATATCCAATCGTAAAAGCGTGGAAAAAGTAGTAGAAAAATGGTGTGAAAAGCATAAATAGTGTTCCAGCGTAACCGACTAAGTATGAATACTTCTTTTTTGCAATAGAGTGTATTAATGAGGGAATCATCATTAATACAAATGGTGTAAACACAAAAATTGAACTCATTGTATTGTTATAATAATTATTTCTAAATAAGTTAGTAGAGAAACAAGTTATGTTCATAAATAAGAAAGAACATAAAGGATAAATAGCCTCATATGGTTTTGGAAATGTAAAAAATGGAATTTCATCTGATGCCGAACTAACTCGAGGCATGTTAATCGTTGAAAAAACAGAAGGAAGTAATGCGACAGCTACGATACAAAGACCTAATGCAACTCCAACAACTCCATCAAGTGCAATTCTAGAAAAATCTTTTAATCCAACTTGTTTAGATCCGACTAGTTGCATTAATCTAAATAATACATAAGGAATGCTGGCTAAGCAGAAAGAAGAAAGGAAGAAGAAGTTTGTAAAACCTAAAAGAACTATACCAGCAATGAGTGTAAAAGGTCCCTTCTTTTTAAAGACTTTTTCAAATCCTAAAAGAAGAAGTGGTAAAAGCACTGCTGCATCGATAAAATGGAACCATAGGTTATAAAACATCCATCCACAGAAAGCAAAGGCAATGGAACCCATATTTCTAGTTCCTTTTTTAATATTAAAAGACTCTAGGTATTTGTTAAATAACAATCCACCAGTCACCAGTTTAACCATAGTTAGTATTCCTTGAACTTGCGGTAAAATATTTCTAGGAAATAACAAATAAATCAGAAACCAAGGTGATGTTAAATAATAAAACTGATTAGCTCCAATATTATTAACACCTAAAAAACCAGAAGTATCCCATAAAACGAATTCGCCTGTTTTGAAAAAATATTTCCAATCATCATATCCATTAAATATAAAAGGAATCTCTTGCAAAACAAAATCACCACCTAGTGGAATAGTAAACATATTGGTGAAATATGTTGTTGCAAAACAGAAGAAAGCTGTTAGTGTTAACATTACAGCCAAAAAACAAGTATTCGAGTGTTTACAAAACTCAAATTTTCTTAGTATAAAAAGTTTAATTTTTTTTAGCAAAGCTGGAATATGGATATCACATAAATCGTAATAATAATTCTTAGTACTTTTATATAGTTTATTAATATTGTCTTTCATAGCACTTATTGTAGCACTAAACAAATAATTTAGACAATATAATATATAGTTTATACTTATTATGTAGTTTATTATTGTAATAAGAACTCAGCAAGTTTTAGATCAATTTGGGTTGTTATTTTAAAATTTTTTTCGTCGCCTGGTATTATAAATACATCTTCACCAATATCCAAAACCAATGAAGTATCATCAGTATAGTTACTCAAATTCTTTTCCTTTGCAACTTCATGTGCTTTTAAAATAGTACTAAACTTAAATGTTTGTGGTGTCTGTAGTTTATACGTTTTTGTTCTATTTATGATATTATTAATTTTTGTTTCATTAATATCTGCTAGTGTATCTGCTGATTTAATCGCAACCGTAACAGCGTTATGTTTATTAATAGAAGATAAACTTTCAGTGATTAAATCATCATTTAAAAAAATTCTTGCAGAATCATGAATTAATATATTTGTATTAGATTCAATGCTTTCTTTCTTTAATAGTTTTAAAGCGTTATAAACTGAGTCTTGTCTAGTATTTCCACCGTTAATCACTTCTATTGTCTTTGTAGGATTTAAAGATTTAGTAATACTTATAACATCATTTCTATATTCAGCTTTTGTTACGATAATAATTCTATCAATTAAATTTGAACTTAGTAGTTTCAAAAGAGGATAAACAAAAAGTGGTTTATCTTTAATCTTAATAAACTGTTTTGGTATTTCACCATTTAATCTTTTCCCATCGCCCGCGGCAAGAAGTATTGCTATGTTCATAGTTTAATGATACTAAATTTTTTTATTTTATTCTAGTGCATTTGTTATATGATTGAATTTGATATGTTCGCTTCGCCTTTTTGCGACACGTTCAAGGGCCAAATCGACGGGTAATTTATGCCGGTTTGTTGGTCGAAATTCCAG
>CAOSOP010000077.1 GCA_948525355.1 uncultured Bacilli bacterium
GCGGCGTCCTCAACGAGGTGGGTGGCGTTGGAGGGGGCGAGCAAAAATTAAATAAGTTTTAAAAAATAACTAACCATCGCTAGCCCTGCTGCAAGAGGAACAGTCGGCATTGATGGCAAAAAACTTTCATTGTTTTTTATCGATTGCTCTATACTATATACAGAAAAAACATCATTAAACGATATATTTTTTTCTTTAAGTCTTTTCTTTATAGCTTTTGCAAGTCCATCACCTGTATCACTTAAAAAACCACACCTAACTTGCGAAGAATCTTGTTTTTTTGCTGTTCCACAGCAAACAATTAATGGTATTTTGTTCTCTTTCGCATATATAATTAGCGATACTTTTGCACTAACATCATCAATGCAATCAAAAATAAAGTCGTATTTTTCATTTAATCCTTTGCAGAAGTTTTCATCAACTTTTGCATCAACAGTACTCATTTTTATTAATGGATTTATTTTTTTCGCATATTCCTTTACAACATCAACTTTCTTTCTATTTAAATCATTTGAGGAGTATATTGTTTGTCTATTTAAATTACTTGGGCTTACATAGTCAAAATCAACAACTGTTAAGTCATTTATTCCTAATCTTATTAGTGATTCAATAGCAGCACAACCAACGCCACCTGCACCAGCAACCAAGATTTTTTTCGATTCAATGCTATTATACTTTTCTATACTTAAAGAACTCTTTGTTCTTTGCCTAAACAAAATATCATTTTCAATACTTTTAAATATGTCTTCCTTTTTCATCCAATTAATGTTTTCAAACTGATGTTTTAAAAATGTTTTCTGTCTTTTAGCATATTGTCTAGTTTTAATATTAACTATAGTTTTCATATCCTCGATAGATTGTCCAAGTTCTAAACCTTCTTTTATCTGTTTATATCCTATAGCTTCAAATGCTGTAGTTAAGTTTCTCTCATCTTTTATCAATTCTTTTACTTCATCGACAAATCCTTCTTCAAACATCTTTTCTGTTCGTAAATTTATATTTTTAATATTGTCTTCTCTATCTATATCAATTGCATAAAAAACAGCAGGATAAAGAAGTCTATCATTACTTTCTGTCCTTTTATGTTCATTCATTAAATTAATTATTGCACGAGCAACTCTTTTTCGATTATTCATATGTAGTTCACTAGCAACTTCCGCATTTAAAGATTTAAGCCTTGCATATAATTCTTCATTACTTAACAAATCCAATTCTTTTTTTATAGTATCATCATTTTCTTCAGGAAACTCATAAGAAAATAACGATGCCTTTACATATAAAAATGATCCACCACAAATAATCACATCCTGTCCTTTTTTTATTTGTTCATTTAAAATTTTTCGACATTCATCCTGATAGAGTTTAATATTAACTGGATTTTTAATTGTGTGGTCTTTAATAAAATAAGTTTTAACTCCTTGAAGCTCTTCTTCTGTTGGTGCTGCGCTTCCTTTTTCTAATTCTTTATAGATTTGATATGCATCTGCACCTATTATTGGCATATTAAACTTTCTTGCTAAATCAATAGCAACATTTGTCTTTCCTGAAGCTGTAGTCCCTAAAATAACGTATATCAAAATCCAGTCCTCTTAAATAACTTTTCAATTTCAGATTTGCTTAACTTAATAATCGTTGGTCGTCCATGAGGACAATTATTAGGATTTTTGCATTCGCTTAATTGTTTTATCAATGTTTCCATCAATGGCTTAGTTAAAAACATGTTAGCTTTAATCGATGCCTTACATGCTGCTGTTGCAAAAGCGAGCCTTTTTAAGTCAACATAATTAAAATTATTCTCTTCAATAATAGAACATATTAAATCTTTTATGATTGAAGTATCCTCCTCATCTTTCAAAAACACAGGTAGAGTGTTCACCCTTAAAGTATTGTGTGAAAATCTTTCTATTTCAAATCCAAATTCTTTAAGTTTGTCAAATTTTTGGCTTTCAAAACGCAACATAACACTATTAGACACTTCAATAAAAATTGGGCTTAATGGAAAACAAACCTCAATTTCTTTTTTAGAAAACTCTGTTAATACTTTTTCAAAATTAATTCTTTCTTGTGCCGCATGTTGATCTATTAAATACATTCCATCATCACTATCACAAACGATGTAAGTTTTAAGAATTTGACCTACAACAACTAGATCTGGAAGAGTTGTCTTTGGCTCGCTATTAAGCAAGTTAGCAAATACTTCATCTTTATTTATTTCAGTCTTCACTTCTTCTTTCTTATAAATCGTTTCCTCACTAAAAATGCTATATGATTCAGTTTTTATATCATCATAAGAACTAATTTGCTTTATTTCTTCTGTTTTCTCTTTTTCTAAATCATCTTTTACTATTTTTTCTTCACTAGTTTGCTTTATCGGTTCAACATATTCTTTTTCAACATCAGATAAAGTCAACTGCTCAATAACTGGTTTGACCTTCTCCAATTCGGCAGTCTTAATCTTGACTGGTGTAAAAACTGGTCTATCACCTAATAATGCATTCTTACATAATTCTTCAACAAGTCTAGTCAAAGATTCTTCTTCCGAAAGTCTTACTTCTCTTTTTAATGGATGAACATTAACATCAACTAATGAATAATCGACATCAATATTTAAAATAGCAAAAGGATATCTGTTCGGTGGTAGGTAATCTTTATAAGAATTTATAATGGACTGACTCACTTTATATGAATAAACTGACCTTTGATTTAAAAAGGTGACTATATGAAACCTTGAAGCATAAGAAATATTTGGTTTAGCTATAAATCCTGACACTTTATAAAAGTCATTCTCTCCTTTTACTGGAATACATGATTTAGCGATATCAAGACCGTATATTTCACTAATAGTTTCTAAAAGAACCCCTCTTCCCGAAGTTTTAAGTATTCTTTTTCCATCTATTAAAAGTTCAAAAGAAATGCTTGGATGTGATAAAGCGAGCTTTTCACATGTTTCTATAATCGCAGCATTTTCGGTATTATCAGATTTTAAATATTTTAATCTTGCTGGTGTATTGAAGAACAAATCCGTAATGGTAAAAGATGTTCCTTTCCTTGGTATTCCCTCTTTAACAATCGGATCTTTTCCTGGTTCAACATAGCATTCAATTGCTTTACTGCTAGTACCATCATAAGTCAACATATTTATATTACTGACGGCTGAAATTGATGGAAGAGCTTCTCCTCTAAAGCCGAGAGTTGTAATTCTTTTCAAATCAAAAGTAGACTTTATCTTGCTTGAGGCGTGACGTAAAAAACACAATTCTGCGTCAATTGAGTCCATGCCACAACCATCATCTTTTACTTTTATCTCTTTTCTTCCGGCCCCTTTTATCTCAACAACAATCTTCTTACTTTGGGCATCTATAGAATTCTCAACCAACTCTTTTACAACACTAGCTGGTCGATCAACAACTTCACCGGCCGCAATTCTATTTGCAAGCTCGGCACTCATCAAATTAATTCTACTCATCTTCTTCACTCTTTCTCTTCAATTCAAATAAGAAATTCAATGCCTCAAGAGGAGAGAGTTGAAGCGGATCTAGTTTTTTTAATAACAATCTTAGTTCGTCCTTTGCTTCACTTTTTTCCTTAATTGTTTCTTTTATTTCTGTAAAATCTTGTTTTTTATTTTCTAAAGCGCTCAATATTACTTTTGACCTCTTTATAAGTGTTTCAGGTAAATTAGCTAAAGAAGCAACATTAATACCATATGATTTGTCCATTGGACCATCAACAACTTTATACAAGAATGTAACTTTTCCATTTTCTTCACTTACAGAAACATGAACATTCTTAATCAAATCCAAATGAGAAACCAAACTTGTTATTTCATGGTAGTGAGTTGAAAACAATGTTTTGGCGTGGACATGTTCGATAAGATATTCCAGAATGGCTTGAGCTAAAGCAATACCATCATATGTAGATGTTCCTCTTCCAATTTCATCAAATAAAATCAAGCTTTCACTAGTTGCATTTCTTAAAGCATAATTACAATCAGACATTTCAACCATGAACGTTGACTGTCCCTTTATTAAATCATCACTTGCACCAATTCTAGTAAAAATGCTATCAAACAAATATAAATTAGCCTTTTTCGCCGGAACAAAACTTCCCATTTGTGCCATTATTACAAGCAATGCAAACTCTCTCATATAAGTTGATTTACCACCCATATTAGGACCAGTTATGATTAAAACATCTGTTTTCTCATCCATTATATAATCATTGCTTATAAAATCCTTGTTCGGTAAAACTTTTTCAATAACCGGATGACGGCCTTCAATTATTTCAATTTTTCTTTGGCTATTAAATACAGGTCTTATATAGTTTCCCTCACATGCAACTTCTGCAAGACTTACTAAGACATCGAGTTTAGCAATTGCTTTTCCTAAAAGCTGAATGCGAGAAGAATAAGAAGCGACAACTTTTCTTAATTCTTGGAATAATGTCTGCTCTAAAAGTATTCTATTTTGTTCTGCATTCAAAAGTTTGCTCTCTGCTTGCTTTAAATCTTCAGTAATAAATCTCTCCCCATTGGTAAGAGTTTGTTTTCTAATATATCCATACTCAGGTAAAATTGAAGAAAGATTGGAATTTGATATTTCAATATAGTAGCCAAAAACACGATTGTATCCAACCTTAAGGTTTTTAATACCTGTTCTAGCCTTTTCCTTTTCTTCTATATTTAAGAGCCAATCTTTTCCATTTCCGGATATTTCAATCAATTCATCAAGTTCAGCATTATATCCTTTTTTGAATATATGACCTTCGGTAGTCGACATAGGACAATCGACATCAATTGCTTTTTCTAAAAGTTCAACTAAATCTTCAAAATTTCCTAAGTCATCATAAATCTTTTTAAAATTTGAAGAATTAACAGAATCTAAGCATGATTTAATAAAAGGTAGTGCCATCAATGACTTTTTTAATTGGAGCATCTCACGACCAGTACACGAATTAAAACCAACACGACCAATCAATCTATCTAAATCATAAATTGAGGCTAAATTATCTTTTAAATCACCTCTCACCATAAAGTTGTCTAACAAATCCTGAATTTGATTCTGCCTAGAAAGAATCTCACTTAAATCACAAGAAGGTTCCTCAATATAATTTTTTAATAACCTTGCCCCCATTGATGTAGAAGTTTTATTTAACAACCAAAATAATGATCCATAGCTATCTTGACTAGCGGATGAACGAGTTAATTCCAAATCAACTCTTGTTGAATAACTTAGTCCAAGAACTTTTTTATTCAACCTATTAATGACCGGTTGAAAGTAGTCAAGTTTTCTTTTTTGTGATTCGACCAAATAATTATAAAGCTTAGCCACACAACTCATCTGTCTAACATCTTTAAGATAGACAAAGAAGTTTTCCATATCAATATCAATTTCATCATTGTTATTATAAGAAAAAACAACATGTAAATGTTCCTTTAAGAAATTAATAAGTCCTGCATCAAAAGAAGTACTGACAACAACTTCTTTTATTCCTAAACTAGAAAGCATAGCAAGAACCGAACGATAGTCATGATCAATATTTGTAACATACTGTTCGCCAGTAGATAAATCAGCAAAAGCTAAAATATACGAAAAGTCAAATTCAGTTAGTGCACCAATAAAATTATTTGTATCATCCTTTAATTCCAAATTGGCTCCTGGTGAAATAATCTGTATTACATCTCTTTGAACAATATCTTTTGCTAATTTAGGATCTTCTAGTTGCTCTACAATACCAACCTTATATCCCTTATCAATAAGTTTTGAAACATAAGATAAATATGCACGATGAGGAACTCCACACATAGGAATCTTCTGATTATTACCTGCTGCTTTACTTGTCAAATATAATTGCAATTCTCTAGAAGCAATCTCCGCATCTTCAAAAAAAAGTTCGTAAAAATCGCCAAGTCTAAAAAAAATCAAAACTTCAGGATGATTCTTTTTTATACTCAAATATTGCATCACCATTGGTGTATACTTTGCTTCACTAACATCGTTATTTTTACTTTTTTCTACAGTTTTCATGCAAATAGTATATCAGAACTAATATAAATATTAAACAATATTTTTAAAAATAGCATATTACAAAACTGTTTTGCTTCGCCTTTTTGCGGGCCGTTCAAGGGCCAGTTTGAGGGTTTTTGAATGGGCTT
>CAOSOP010000078.1 GCA_948525355.1 uncultured Bacilli bacterium
AATGTATGCTTACAGTCCTGCATATTGTACTGAAAGATACTACCCAAAAGTCTACATAGGTACTACTCAAACCATCGCTAAAAACTGGAATTACGACCGTCAAACCGGCATAAATTACCCTGAAAATTGGCCGGAAGTGAAGCCGCAAAAAGGCGAAGAATATAGTTTATAATGGATTCTTAATATAATAGTTGTAATTTGTTTTTATTATTTAAATATGGCATTTGTCTTTTATTGCAAAAATAAAATAATAGTATTTCTTTTTCCTTTTTCTTTGAGTTTTGATTTAAAAACTAGTTTTTTCGGCATTTTTCTTGCTTTATTGGGTTGTTCAGTTCTCTTTTTTCTTGTACAGTAGACTTGGAGGTAAAAATATGAAAAAGTTATTATTACTATTATCAATAGAATTAATTCCTGCAAAAGCAAACACGAATACCAACAGAAATGGGTTTGATCATCAAGTGTTACATTCTATTAATAGTCAAAATACCCTTAAGTCAATAGGAAAGGTAAACACAAGTGGATCAAATTTAAATGTTAGATCTTCGGCAAACACTTCTTCAAAGGTTTTAACAAAACTCTCAAACAATAGTTATATTGAAATCCATGGTGAATCTGGAAGTTTTTATAAGGTAAAATATGGTGCATCAAGTTTTGGATATGCTTCTAAGTCTTATTTAAAGGTTATAACTTCATCATTAAAAGAGGTTACTGCTTCAGCATTAAATGTTAGAAGTGGCGGAAGTACATATTATACTAAAATTGGATCATTATCTAAGGGAACAAAAGTTGGTGTTATATCTACTTCTAATAATTGGTCAAGGATTGTCTTTGATGGAAACAAGACTGGATATGTTTCTAGTGAGTATTTGAAAAGTAGTCAGAGCTATAAATATCAATCTATTAACATAAGTTTAACAGAGTATAAGCAATATGATTCAAGATGGGCCTATAAATATTTAGGAAACTCAAAGGCTACATTTAAGTCTTCTGGATGTACTACTACAGCGTTAGCTATGTTAGAATCTAAGCGCTTAGGTAAAGATGTAGATCCTTATACATATTCAAAATCACAAAAATATACTAGTGGTGGAGCGATATACTGGCCATCTACCTATAATGTTATTACTTCTTCAACTAACTATTTAGAGAAGATATATAATATATTAAAGACTGGAAAACCAGTTGCCATAGGATTAAAAAAATCTTCTGGTAGTCAGCATTATGTTGTAATCAAAGGGTATAAAGAATCTAATACATTATCTAAGGCAAACTTTATAATAAGTGATCCAGGTTCTTCAACTAGAAAAACGCTAGCAGATGTTATGGCAACTTATCCAAACTTCTACAAGTATATTTATGCTAAGTAATAAAGCGTTAATTAAAAAATGAGCAAGAAGTACTTCTTGCTCATTTTAATGTTGATAATAAATCGCTTGATTTTAGTGTTTTATTGAACTAATCAAACCGTATTTTAGCATTGCTTTTGCCCAGCCATCTTCATCAATGTCAGAAGTAATGAAGTCAGCAATAGCTTTAACTTGCGGTAAACCATTTCCCATAGCTACAGACACCCCAGCAAAAGAAAGCATTTCTAAGTCATTGTTTGCATCACCTATTGCCATACATTGTTCGACTTCTAGATTTAAGTGATCTAAAGCTGCCATTATTCCTTTTGATTTATCTGAATCTGAAGGCATAATATCTACTGCAAATTCATCCCAACGAGCTGTTTTACATTTTTTTAAGTGGGGAACAAATAAAGATTCATCAAAAGAATCGCAGAAGGCTATGGCCTGATATATTGTTCGATCATAATGGTCTGGAAAGGTACGTGGTTGAGGAAAACGAGTGCCATATTTTTCATGAGCTGATATGACTTTATCATCAATGTAATTAATATGACCTTCATGTTCTTCAATCAAAGTTAATCCAAACTTTAATCTCTTAGAGAATTTAATTAAAGCATCAATAGATTCTTCAGGAATAGGATAAGAGTAGATAATTTCATTATCAATTATAACTTGTGCACCATTCATTGTAATTAATCCATCAGGATGTACAATGTCTAGAATGCCAGTTTTTCTTATAAGGTAAAAATTTCTTCCACTGCAAAGAAAAAACTTTATTCCTTTGCTTTGCATTTCTTTAATGGCATTGATTGCAGAAGAAGGAACTCTTTTTGTTACATGTGAATATAGTGTTTGGTCTATATCAGAAAAAATAACTTTAATATCTTTTTTGTTCACTTTTACCCTCCATTAATTAAAGTTTACCAAAAACGGATTATATTAGCAAGATTGATATCGTGATAAGAGCTTATGCTCGAATAATTTATTTCTAATAAAAATAATTTTTTTGTTTATTAATGAGAATAAATTTTGTATACTCTTTTTAGGTGATAGAATGAAAATTAGACCTTCTCAGTTAAAAATGATATTGATAATAACAGGATTAGGGCTGGTATTTGTAGGACTAGCAATGATTAATCCTATTATAAATATTGTAAATGGAAAGTTTACAGTTATAGATATTGTTTTACCAATTATCTTATTAGTGGTATCGATTATATTCTCTTTAGCAACTTATCTTCGCGCTTATTATTTATTGGATAAGACATATTTCACACAGCAATTTATCGTAAAGAAGAAAATATTCTATTATAATGATATATCCTATATTGATGATATAAGATCACGTAGAACAAAAACCCTTGTTATGTATTTAAATACAGGCCGACAAGTTATTCTTGCAATGGATAGTTCTTGTAAATTGCTATTTGAAATATCTTCAAGATGTCCAAATCTTTTGTCAAGATCTGAGTTTTTAAAAAAGCATCCAAATGTCAGGCTCTAATTATTATAGAGCCTTTTCTTTATCCTTTTTAACTTCAATAAAATCCTGATTACTATTAAATGAGTACATTTGATGTGATTTCTTTATAATAGCACGCACACCAAATTTTTTTATTTCCTCTCGGTATTCATCGGTTTTCTCTATATTATTAATAGAGTATATTTTTTCTAATTCATTTATTGCCGAGCTATCTAATTCTTTGAACTCAATTATCTCATCTATTTGTGCTAAAAAAGCATATTTAAACTTGTCTTCAAATGCTTTATAGCCATCACTAGACCTATTGTTAAAACCTAGATTATTATGAAGTTTATCCATTGTTGTTTCTTTTGTTTGGCAAGTTAGAATAAATGTAACATTGCTAAAATCTATTTTCTCACCATAAGAGGCTGTAGATTTTCCATTTTCAAATATTGAAGTTAAACTATCGATGACATCTTCATTTAACGTATCGATATCATGAATAAGTATTAATGATCCTGGATACTTTTTTACATGTTTAATTAAAGGGGAATCATCCTTATGATTAAGATAAACTTGCTCATTAATAAATAGTCGATTAAAAGAATGCGAATCTTTTATTTGGCATGCTTCAATTTCATAAAGATTATCAGTAGAACCATAGTACAGTTTGGTATAGGTTTTGACTAAAGCAGTTTTACCAACACCACTTGGTCCATATAAAAGTATGATGTTTTTGCAGCCGTCTTTCTTTGATTCTGCAAATGATTTTTCCATCGAATTTAAAAACTTTTTAATTGCCAAATCTTGTCCTTTAATCGATTCTGAAATCTTTCTGGCATATTGGTTCAAATTTAAACTATTAAAAATATTGATATGATAGATGTAGGAAAGAGTATTGTTAATATCATCTCTTGTTAAATGGGTTTCTTGTGATAGGGCTAATGAGTTGTCAAGAATATCGATTGCCTTATCCGGAAATGATTGATTCAATAAGTGTTTTTTTGCTAAATGACAAATGTAAGGGATGACATCATCATCGATTTTCTTTTTATAATATGACTCGTAAGTATGTTTTAATCTATTAAGAATATTAACTGTTTCTTCTTCGGTGTTTTCTAAAACATTAATAGTTTGAAATCTTCTTTTTAGAGCTAAATCTTTGCTGAATGATCTTTCATATTCATCAATTGTTGTTGCACCGATAATTCTAATATCACCGCGCGAGAGGTAGGGCTTAATGATATTAGAAAAATCGATTGCTCCATCTGCACCACCAGCATTTACTATGGTGTGTATTTCATCAATAAAAAGTATAGCTTTTTTTGATTTGATGGCTTGTTGAATTATTTTTTTAATCTTTTCTTCAAATTCACCGCGGTATTTTGTGCCGCCAACAGTTGATGGTAAATCTAATTCGAAAATCGCACAGTTTTTTAGTGCAGGCACTTTATTCTCACTTATACGTTTAGCCAAATGATTTATAATAAATGACTTTCCAACTCCAGGTTCTCCTAAAAGAAGAGGATTAGGTTTATTTCTTCTTGAAAGAACCATGATTAATTGATTGATAATATCTTCACGTCCAATTAATGGATCGAGATTATTAGTTCCAAGTCTATGTAAATCAGATATTTTTTCGAGTTCTTGGCAAGGAAGGTATTGTTTTTCTAGTTTATCCAAAAGTTCGCTTTTTGATTTATATCCAATATCGTTTATGTATTGAATATTAATATTTTTAATTAAATAATAGGCAATATGAAATGAAGTAACTTCATCTTCCTTATCTAGTGACCTTTCAACTTCTTTTAATGTATCGCTCAATTCTTTGCTATACTCCATATAGAAATTAATTGGCTCATAAAAATCATCTTCATGGTCATCTAAATTTGTCTTCAAATATTTGTGTTCTAAATCAGATATGCTTATTCCTTTTTTAACTAATCTTCCCAATTCACTGTCTGGGTTTTTTAAAAAAGCTAAGAAAAGATGTGTTAAAGTCACTTCTTTATACATATAGGAGAAGGCTAATGACTCAGCTAATGAAATGATGTGTTGACTGCTTTTATTGTATTTTTCTAACATAGTATCCTCTATAACTTTATGTTGTCTCTATTTCATTATTGACAGATTTTTAAAACTTAAAACTAAAATAAAGAAAAATAAACTATACAAGAATTAAAAGTCTATCTCACACATAGAATTTAATAGTATTAATTAACTTGTATATATATAAATATTTTATAGATTGCTTCATTAAAAATATTATTATATTAAATGAATATTTATGTTGAAAATGGTTTTAGTATTTGTTATTATTTTATTGTAAAGGAGATATTAAATGAAATCTTTAAAGTGTTTAGAAAATTTTAAGCCAACAGCAAGTAATGTTTATTCTAGCGAAGAAATGTGCAGATTGAACATCGCAATGTTAGCTGAAAGAGGTGTAACAGTCGATGATATTACTGCACTTGCTTATAACGCACAATCAAAATACTTAGATAATCTAACAATGGACGAGATGCGTGAGAGTGTTTTGGAAGTTTTAACCAAAAGAGATCAATTTCATGCAATTCTTTTAGCAATCAACATTGATATGGCTGCCGAACAAGGATTGTTAATGGAGCCACTTCAATCAATATTAATGAAAGACTTAGGTTTATTTGGTCTTGATGAATGTATTGCTATTGGTATTGCTGGTAACTATGGACAAATTGGTGTAACTAACTTTGGATTTATGGATGTTTCAAAGCCAGGAAAAATAAATATTTTACAAAACGATAAAAAACATTGTCATTGTTTCTTAGATGATATTGTTGGTGCTTTAGCCGCAGTCAGTGCAATTAGAGTTGCTCAACGCCATGCTGTTCTTGGTGAAATAGAAAAAACTGAAGAAAAAAAGTAAAAGAATTTGAGGCTGTTAATCAATACAGCCTTTTTGTTTGTAACATTTTAAATAAAAAAGGTGCTAGGCACCTTCTGCAAACAACAAATCTTTATTTCTCGGTATTTGGGTTATTTTCATCTAAATTATTAGGTTTAGTTGAAAGATTATTTTTTTTATCTTTTTTGTGAAGGTAAACCAAGTGAACAATGAGCACAATAGAGCAGATTAAAACAAGTCCAAAAACAATACCAACGATAAGGAAAAACTCATTATAGTCATAAGCAGTTTCAGCTAGTAAATTCATTTTAATACCTCACTTTCGAATATATCTTACATTTTTTATTTAAACTAAACAAGACCATTATATTTACAGATTTAAATAAATGTTAACATACTTTTTTCGCTTCGCCTTTTTG
>CAOSOP010000079.1 GCA_948525355.1 uncultured Bacilli bacterium
TAAACAAAATGCATCATCTTTTTAACAAAAAGCAACACTTTTGTTTATTATTCTGTATTTATCTGCAACATGCTGTATGCGTAGCTTGTATCAGTCCACGGATGTAATGCGCCCCAACCTCTAACTGTGAATGCGTATCGGAGTGGTTCGCCCCCACTTCCTACACCGCTCCCTCCTCCTCCGCCTACGGCTACGGATTCGGGTTCGGTGCGGTGTGAAGGGGCGAGCAATTAAAATTCTTCGATAATTCTAATATCAAGCAAGTTTGTAAAATAGATTTTTTTATTATTTATTTTTAAATGATCATTGTACTTAGTCGCATATCCTTTTTCTTTTATAATTACACCTCTATTATAATATGTAACCAATACATAAGTATCTTTTTCTATTTGTGAAAGAGTTAGGTTCAATTCTTCCATTTGATACTCACTTATTTCAGGAATACTGTTTGTCTCAGAAATATAATCTTCTTCTTCTTGTTTTACATAATCTTCTTGACCCATAAGTGATTTGAATGGATTAAATTTTTTTCATTCCTCTATCATTCATTTTTTATGACCTCCAATTTCACTGTGACGTTTTTCAAAATTAGATTTTTTATATGCAGATGTTGCTTTGGTTATTTTATCAGAACCATATTTATTTTTGATACCAACTATTGTCTTTGTCAATCGTTTTTTCTTATCAATAGTTTCTATATCTGTGAATAGATCTAATTGATAGTTTTCTGTTCCGTAAAGGTCTGATGCACATATATTTATACGACGTATTTTTTTTGAACTTACTAGTTTTCTATTATAAATTTCTTTTACTGCATTTTTTATTTCAGTTTCATCGTTAGTAGGTTGTAAAAATTCGTAATGTCCTGTAACATGACCAGAGTGATTTGGAAATCCTAATGATAAATATATTTTTTTACAAAGCTTATTCATATTTACAAGTCTTACCATTATTTCTTCGCACATTTCTATAATCGGGTGTATAACATCTTTATAATCATAGTTTTCAAATAATGTTTGTCCAACGCTTATTGAAGTATTCATAGATTTATACACTTCATGTAGATCAGCATAATCTATTCCGTGGCTGTGATTATAAATCTCTTCTCCGATTATACCAAATTTATTTTTTAGATAGTCAAGGTCAGAAGTAGCGATATCGCCGACATGGTGAAAACCTAGCGCGTTGAGTTTCTTTTCAAGGTTTTTTCCTATTCCCCACATTTTAGAAAGAGGACTTATTGGCCAAAGTTTTGATGGAATATCATCGTAAGTCCATTCGGCCATATAGTCTTCACTTTTTTTCGCCTCTATATCCATAGCGCATTTTGCCATAAATATATTTTCACCTATTCCTATAGTTACTTGTAGTTTTAATTCTTTATAGATTTCATTCATTATTTTTTTAGCATAAGATTTCGCACCTTTTCTTTTGACTTCTGCATAGTTCGTTATGTCGATGAAACTTTCATCGATAGAATATATATGAATATCTTCTGGTAGAGCAAATTTTAAAAATATTTTATGTACTTTTGCTGATACTTCTAAATATCTACTCATTCGTGGAGTGGCAAAAATTATATTTGGTATATTGGGAAGGTCAAATATTCTAAGTCTATTTGGAATTCCCATTGCTTTAAGATATGGACTTACAGCCAGCGCTATTGTTCCTTTTCCACGGCTTCTATCAGCAACAATTAATGGTGTAACAAAAGGATCGAGATTTCGATCAACACATTCTACTGAAGCATAGAAAGACTTTAAGTCGACAGAAATAATTGTTTTATGTGGTTTATCTTTTTCTTTAAAATAATTCAAGTTTTTCATATTTATTATTATGGCACAAAAGAAGATATAAGAAACATATAATTTATCTTTTTTATTGTTAATTAAATATATAGGGGTTATAATTAGTGCAAATAGGTTTGGAAAGGAGTATGTATGATTTCAAAAAAAATAGCTTTGCAAGTTTTAAATGAATCTTTAAAAACAGGTGCTGAGTACGCTGAAATTTATCAAGAAGAAACAATAAAGAAATCTGTTGTTCTTTCTTATAAAAGAGTTGAAAATGTTTCAACAGGTGTTTCTAGTGGAATCGCACTAAGATTATTTAAAGGAGAAAGACAAGTATTTGGTTATACTTCTGATGTTAGTTTAAAAAGTTTGTTAAAACTCGCAGACACATTGTCATCTTCATTTGATAGCGAAAGAGTTATTGAAGTAAAGACACTAAAAGAAAAAAAGAGAAGAAAAGTATTGAATAGAGTTGAAAGACCGTTTGTTGACGAGGATGTTGGTTCCGTAATTGAATGGTTAAAAAAGGCAGAAAAAGCTGCTTATGAATATTCAGAAAAGGTTATTAATGCAACATGCAGTGTAAGTTGTTCTGAAAAAAGAGTTTTAGTATATAACTCTGATGAGATATTTACTAAAGATCTTCGCAGCAATATTGCTTTAGGTCTTTCAGTAACTGCCAAAAATGAAAATGGAGTATTTGGATATGGTAACTATGGCTTAGGCGGTTTAGGTGGTTTTGAAAAAGTTGTCGCCACTGACATTGTTGAAGAAATCAAAAAAGCTGCACAAATTGCTATAGACAAGACAACTGCAAAGGATTCACCATCTGGAAATTTACAGGTTGTAATTGGTAATGGATTTGGTGGAACTTTATTCCACGAAGCATGTGGTCATCCACTTGAAGCTTCATCTGTTGCTAATCATGCTTCAAGATTTGAAGGAAAGATTGGTGAAAAGATAGCATCTGATATTGTTACAGCAGTTGATGATGGAACATTAGATGGAGAGTGGGGTTCACTTAATTTCGACGATGAAGGTGAAGAATCCACTAAGAATGTCTTGATTGAAAATGGTATATTGAAAAATTATATTATCGACCGTTTTAATGGACGAAAATTAAATATGCCATCTACCGGTTCTTCACGTAGAGAGTCTTATAAATATATCCCTACTTCAAGAATGACTAATACATATATTGCCGCTGGTAAATCAACATTTGATGAAATAATTGGCAGTGTTAAATATGGTATTTACTGCAAGACATTTAGAGGTGGACAGGTTCAACCTTCAAATAACAACTTTAACTTTTCTTCTGATGAATGCTATATGATCCGTGATGGAAAAATATGCGAAATGATAAAACCAGTTGTTTTAGTTGGTTATGGATATGAAGTATTAAATAAAATTGATATGGTTGGAAACGATTTGGCTTTAGCAAAAGGTATGTGTGGAGCTTCTTCTGGGCAAATACCTGTTCAAGTTGGACAACCAACTGTTAGAATTTCTAATATGATTGTCGGTGGAACATCAAAGGAGGAGAATATATGATAGCATTAAAGAAAGCCCTTGAAGTTGCAAAAAGCAGTGGTATTGATTCACTCATGATGTTTTCTTCAGTGAAAGCGGAATTAAGTGTTTCTTATTTAGATGGTGTATTGGACTGTTTAGAAAGTTCTTCTGACTCATCGTTTTTAGCAAGAGGTGGAATGGATGGAAAATCTGTAAACTTCTATTCCGACATCTTAGATAAATCTTCCTTAGAACTTATGATAAAGTCTATGAAAGAGCAACAAGTATATTCGAAACCTTATGATAACGATTTATTGGTTAGACCGATAGAAGGAAAACTAAAAGGATTTCCAGTAAATAGCAAGAAAAACTATAATGTAAATTCAAAAGAACTGAGCGATTTGGCTAAAGAAATCTATGATAAGATTAGAGCTGCTGATGATGCCATTTATAGCACTAATGTTAATGTTATTGTACAAACCGCTGCTGATGAATGTCTCAATTCTAATGGTGTACATTATAAGTATAAATCATCTGCGGCTATTGTTACTGCGCAAGTATTGGCTAAAAAAGGTGAATTATATGTTGAAGACTATAAATTCAAACTATATAAAGATATTACTAAAGTTGAAGTAGATAAATTTGTTAAAGAGATTTGTAAATCAACTTTAGATAAACTTAAGGCTAAAAACGGTGTTGCTGGTGAATTTGCTAGCATCTTTGATCCTAGTACAGCATTGACCTTACTTTCACCGGTCTTAAGTCATCTTTCAATGTTTAGTATTGATCAAAACCTTTCTTTACTAAAAGATACATTAGATAAGAAAGTGTTTTCCGATGTATTAACGATTCATGAAACGCCTCATGATAAGACACCAACATCTGTACCTTTTGATTCCGAAGGTTATCCGACTAAGGAGAAGGTTTTAATTGAAAATGGTGTTGTTAAGACATATTTATATGACCAAGAAATGGCTAAAAAGTACAATCATGAACCAACAGGAAATGGATTTGGATCTCTTACTATTCATCCAGGTTTAACAAAGATTACGATTAAAAAGGGAAGTAGAAAATTCAAAGAGTTGGTTAAGGATGTCAAAGAAGGATATTATATTACTGATTTAAGTGGTGTACATTCTGGACTTGATGCATTGACTGGAAACTTCACTTTATCTGCTGAAGGCTATTATATTAAAGATGGTAAAATGAAATCTTATGTCAATCAATTTACAGTTTCTGGAAATATAATGAATTTATTAAATGAGATAAAAGAAATGTCTAGTGATACTAAGACATCACTTGGTGGTGATGTATCACCATATATGTTAGTTAATAAACTAATTATAAGCTGTTAAGATGATTAGCTGGGTATAGTAGCCCAGCTTTTTTAATGAATAAAAAAGATATATAAAACAGCGCCCTTTATGGTAAAATAAATCTATGAGAAATAAAATAGAGTGGTTCGTTAAATCAATATTTTATCCAATAAGTTTGGCGGCTATTGCATTTTTAGGATGGATATTAAAATTTTCTATACCATCAGCAGTAATTTTTTCATTGATGTCTTTCTTGCCACTATTCTGTCATGATGGAAGAGGATATGTTTCTTTAATACTTTTGTGTCCAACAATGGTATATCGTCCACTAAATTTTAAAAATTTAGATATTTCCTTGATTATTGTTGCAAGTTCCATAGTTCTATCAGTATTTATATTCACTATTCTTCGACATCCTAAATTTAGGTTAGGGAAACTAACTATAAATCTTGCCGTTCTTTTCTTTGTGTTTGTTATTTCATTAATTGTAAATAGTGTTAGTGTAGAAGTGTTGCATCTAGATACATTGTGGTTTTTACTATGCATGATATTAATCCTTTTAGTTTACATCTTATTAACGCCATTGTTCTGTGGTAAAGATATATTTATTTATTTTGGAAAATCTTTTCTTATTTTAGTTTCAGTTTTAGCGATACAAATATTCATCTATTATGGTGTAAAAGGTGTTGTTGGATCAAGCAAGGATATAGAACTTGGATGGGTACAGTCAACTACGATGGCTAGCACAGTATTAGTAATTTCGCTTCCATTTTGTTCCATGTATATTAATAAGAAAAAATGGTTAGCGGTAATACCAATGATATTAAGTCTAGTAGCTATTTATGTTTTAAGAACAGAGAGCGGTCTTATTTGTTCTATACTTATTTTAATTCCATTAATTTTCTTAACATTCAAAGGATATGTTCATTATCCTTACTTTGTCATTTCAAGTTTCTTTGTATTAAGTGCATTGCTTACTGTTATGGTCTTAGTTAATGATGAGTTTATACAAAGAGTTGGTGACAGTTTAAGATATTTTGGTGATTTCTTTAAAGGAAAACACGAGAGCCATAAATATGGAATAGAAATATTTTTAACAAATCCATGGATTGGTGGATCGATAAATAGTTTGAATGTCCAAGATGCTGGTTATATAAAACTACTAGATAATACTATTATCACAACCTTAGCAATGGGCGGAAGCATAGGACTTATAGCATATGTCGCATTTGCAATTAGAATATACATTCTTCCATTTGAAATAAAAACAGAAGGAAGATTATTCTTTTTAGTATTTTTAATATGTGGATTAATTATTGGTTTAATCGATAATACATTTTATAATCTGTACTATCTTTTCATCCTTCTTCTTACTACTTCATGTTTTGAAAGTTCAAGTAAGGACAATATTGTAGATATTAAACAAGACTTTTATAACAATTATATTAGAGCATAATTATAATAATGCTTCGCCTTTTTGCG
>CAOSOP010000080.1 GCA_948525355.1 uncultured Bacilli bacterium
TCGACCAACAACAAGGCATAAATTACCCCTCAACATGGCCCGAAAACAGCCCACAAAAAGGCGAAGCAGTTATATTAAAAAGATTTAATATAGCTCCATTAGATAGCTGTCGCTGATTATTTGCTTAATACATGAAAAAGCTTTTTTATCCGTTCTTGTTTTATAAAGCCTTTCTAAATCAATTATCAAATAATATTTTCTAGCAATTTTCTCAGTTTTATAAAGATTAAAGTCTATCTTTAATCAAGCGCAGAAATATATTTATTCAACGCTTCTATTAAATACTTTCCTAATAAATTTGCCATTGGTTTTATATCATGCTTTGCATGATATGAATCAAAAGCATCATAGTATGACTTTCTATCAGTAAATTTAATATCAATTGGAGGATAACCTAACTTCATTAACTCCAAATTAACTAATAGCCTTCCAGTTCTTCCATTTCCATCAATAAATGGATGAATACTTTCAAATTCAATATGAAACCTAGCAAGCTTTTCTAAAAAGTTATCAGTACTATTAATATACCAATCAAGCAATTCTTGCATTCTTGATTCAATTAAATATGGCTGTGTAGGTGTATGCAATGCACCCATTATAATAACTGGAATTTTCCTATATACTCCTCTATCTAGTTTCTTATCTGCAAGAACTAAATAATGAATTTGTTTAATATGATGCTCGTTTAAAATAGCTCTTTCTTTCACTAAATCACATACAAATTCAAAGGCGTCTCTATGACCAATAGCTTCCATATGATCTTTAAGAGGTTTTTGGTCAATAGTTAATCCTCTTAATACCAAATCAGTTTCTCTTAGCGTCAGTGTATTACCTTCTATAGCATTTGAATTATATGTATATTCAATGATGAATTCCTCCTTTAGCCTTTCTAATTCACTTTCTGTTAAAGGTCTTTTAGAATCTAAAACTTTTTTTAACTCTTCTATCTTTATTGAATAAGAAAAAAATGTCTTAATTCTTCCATCACTAGGCTTTACAGCATTATCTGGTATATACCAAGTTTTTCCAATTAATCGTGCGCCTTCAATCTTTCCATTTGCACATAAAACTCTAATTCTTCTATCTGAAATACCCCATTTAATAGAAGCTTCTTTCGTGGTCATCGCCATATCTATTATGCCCTCCGGAATAATTATACCAGTTATCGGAATAATTATAAATAGTTATCGGAACATTAATTGTTTGTTATAACCAGAAATCTAATTACATTTAAAACATTTCTCGGAAATAAATAATGATTCTCACTATCATTGGCATTTTTAGACATAGATTAATTTACGATTTGTCTTATACATTATTTCATCTTCCATTTAGATATTAGTAAAAGTTGACTTTCTCCTAATTTTGCACTAAAAAATAGTAGATAATTCGTGTTTACATTAATCGTATATTTTATTCGCTACAATACTTTTTTTATAAATGAAGCCAAATAAAGTGGAAGGCATTTAACTTTACTATCACTGCAATTAACATTATTTAATGATAGTTTTATTCCACAATTAATAGCATATTTTTCTAATATGTTTTTTAAACTAATAGATTTAGTGTTTTCTCAGATTTGACTTCTATATGTACTATTTCATTATTTACTAATGTTACAAAATCTATTTCTAACTTATCATCTCTTCGATAATAGTATATCGTTATATCATTTAGCAAAACGACAATTTAATTGTTTTTAGTTGTTTTTAAAGATAAAGCTACAATTGTCTCAACATGAAAAGAATGTGGAAACATATCGACAGGTTGTACAGCATCTATTCTATACTTATTAAATTCTTTTAAATCCCTTGCAAGAGTTACAGGGTCGCAAGATATATAAATTATTCTTTTAGGCTCTATTTTTTGTACTACATCAATAAACCTTTTTGTGGATCCTGCACGTGGTGGATCCATTATAACTATATCATATGCTTTTTTATTAACTCTTCTTTCTATAAATTCAGTACAATCCATGCTAATAAAACTAATATTTTCAATTCTATTTATTTTCGCATTATTTATAGCATCAAGCACTGCTGATTTTTCTACTTCAACTCCAACAACTTCTTTAGCATACTTTGCAGCAATTATTCCTATGCTGCCAGTACCACAATAAGCATCTAAGACAATATCATTTTTACTTATTTTTGCAAGTTCCAAAGCTTTATTATATAAAACTTCGGTCATTTTTAAATTTGTCTGAAAAAAAGATCTTGTAGAAATTAAAAAGTCACATCCACATAATCCATCCTTTATTTTTCCAGTTCCATATAAAACTCTTGTTTTTTGTCCTAAAATAACATTCGTTTTACAAGTATTAATATTTTGGCATATAGATACTATCCTAGAATCTGATGATTTTAGATCATTCACAATGTTATTTATACCATTTATTCTATCTGTAGCAGTAACCAAAACAACTAGAGCTTGATTATAAACTTCTGATACTTTAACCAACACGTGTCTAACAACACCAGTAAACCTATCTGTATCATAAGCTGGAACATGATATTTATTTAATACTTCTAATGTTTTTTGAACTATATCATTAGCCATTTTTGATTCAATAGAACAATTCTCTATTCTTATCAAATCATGACTTCCTTCTTTATAATAACCAGCAATCATTTTTCCATTTTTATTTGCAACAGGAACTTGAACTTTGTTACGAAAATATAAAGGTGGATTTAATCCTAAAGTATCACACACTTCAATATCTATATTTGCAAATTTATGTAACAAATTTTTAACTTTATTCTTTTTATATTCTAACTGTTTTTCATACTTTAAATGCTCAATACTACAACCACCACATTGATGAAAGTATTTACAGAATGGTTTGACTCTATCTTTAGAGTTGGAAAGCCTTTTGATTAAATTTGTCTTTTTTAGTTTACCATTAACATATATCGTTTCAATTTCCGCTTTTTCTTTAGGTAAAAGATTATCAACAAAGACTGTCTTACCGTCGACTCGACAAAGACCTTTGCCAAAATCATCTAAATCAATGCATTCAGTGTCAAAAATTCTTTTACTCGACATCTTCATTACCAAAAAACTCTTTATTAAATATGCATTTTTGTTTAGATGCTATTTCAATAAGCATATTTTTAAAATCATTATAATTCACTACAAAATTATAAGGCATACTTAATATTTTATTCTTGTAATACTTATAGAACTCTTCTTCAAGTATTACTAACATTTCATATAATCCATGAATCAAAAGATTCAAAAAGTATTCTTCATTAGAATAGAAGAAAATGGCTGAACTATGTGATAACTCAGATGCTATTTCATACCATTCTTTAAAATCTTCTAATTTAGCACATCTTTGTACTCCATCTCTAAAATTTAATCTATATGAAGGATCTGAAAAGACAAAGCCATCATATTTATATATCCATCCATACTCAATGAATTTCTTCATGTCCTTGCTCTTTAAATCATACCCCTTCATTTTAGTTTTTAACTCTAAAAATATTTCATCTCTCAACTTATCATCAGTAATTCCACCACGATAAGCATTAGTATAAACTATATGCCTGATATACTCATTTTGAACTTCTTCTTTTCCATCAATTAGTATTTTAATGATACAAATAGATTCATGTAATGTTCTCCACGCACCAAAAGAGTCACTTAACAACCCGAGGTTAAGCATTTTAACAATGCCAATGCATTGATTAATTGTTTTATAAAATAAATCTGGTATAAGCGATATGTTAGGGTTGTTTTTAGCGTAAATAGAATTAATAGAATTAAATGTTTCTAATATAGATATTGCAAACATCGACCTAATATCAACTATTGAAAGGCCAGTTTCAATTGATTGATAATCTATTAGATTAAGCTTAATCATCAATGACGCTAAACTAGAAATGCGTTTAATAAATATAGAATCTTTTTTCTCGACTATTTCTTGAAGCCTTTCAGTAGTTAAATCTTCAGTAAAACTTATAAACTGTGCCTTGCAAACTTGTAAAACATAATTTGGTTCCATAACGCTAATACTTTTTTCCTCTATTATTTTTTCATACAAAAGATTAGCACCAATATTAACCAATTTTTCACGATCAATTAATTCATTACTACTTTGATTTTTTTCCAACACGAACAGTCACCACTGGTAAACGAAGATATTTAGCTAATTCTTTAATCGTACTTAATTGACTTTTAGTCATATCATCATAAGCATAAATCTTCATAAATCCATCTATTTTTAATAAGTTTTTATTTAAATGCTTTATATCAACTATTTGCATAGCTTCATTTTCATTACCTTCTACAGCATGTGCAATTACTTTTCTAATATCATTTGGAAAAGTTACATCATCCAAAACATCCTTTGTTAAGCAATAAAAGAATAGTGGAACTAAAACTTTGTATTCATCTCTATCAATTTTTCTAAAATCTACCAAAACATAAAAAGTATTTTTATCAGTCCTTGTAGGAAGAGATTCATACAATCTTAACCTTCTAAATCTACGATTAAAAGTTTCTACTACTGTGACTAAAGATTTAGTGAGAACACCTTTAAGAGCTATTCTGTGAAATGGAAGTGACTTATTCTTTAAAGCATATAAGTCCGAATAGACATTATCCATTCCTTCCTCACCAGGTAAAAGAGAATAAGGAACATAAAATCGATCTAGAATCCATTCCTTCTTAGCTAGTAAAGCTTCAAGTCTAACTTCTTCATCTGAAGAATATAAATCCATTATATTATCTATAATTTGATACTGATCCATATTATCCTCCTCTCTTCTATCAAATTATAAACTATAATCATAGATAAAAAAAGAAAAATATATATAAAGTTATATATATAAATAATAAATAAAAACCAATTCTTTTTTAGTCATCTCTTAAAAATTAAAACCATCAAGATAAGAATTATCTTCAAGCTTGTAGCATAATTTTATGTGAGCACTAGTTAAATGTTAAAAATAATCACTCATAAAATTGATTGATAAAAGTTATTTTTTAACTAGTCACTTAATGAAATTCATATATTTCTACATTTTTCTTAAATATTAAATCGCTTTTAATTATAATTTGATAAAGAGAGGTAAAAAAATGAAAAAAGGGTTTTGTTACGCAGCTAATATATGCGCTATCGTATTGATGGGATTTCTTTGTGGTTCAGCAATACTTACATTAATGTTATTATTGGATGTCGACTCAAGTGGAACATATATCGACATAGGTTTAGTAATGGCTATAACAGCATTTTTAATAATCTTTACAATAGTCGCCATAGTTATGGCAGCAATTGCACTAAAGAAAGGACTTAAAAATGAAGGTAATGGTTTCGCTATTGCAACTATAGTACTTGTAGGAATTATCGCTATACTTGAAATATTAGGTGGAACGGGTCAGTCAGTCGTATATGGATTACTTTGTTTAGCTACTATCGGCTTAGAAATAACATACCTTTGTCTTAAACCAGATAAAGTTGCTCCCAAAAATAATCAATCATTAGAAGCAAAGATTTCCGAACTAAAACATATGAGAGAAATTGGTGTAATAAGCGAAGAACAATATAAAACAGCTCTTGATAGAGTTTTAAACGAAAGCAAAGAATAACACATAACCATCATTTATTTTAACTGCTGTTGTCATATACAATGCATCAGCAGTTTTTTTGTGAAATATAATGATTAAACACTTTTACGCTAACAAATTTGTTAGTGTAAAATAATTGCTCACCCCCTCCTCCACCCCCACCGAGGACGTTTCCCCCGGAAACGGACGAGG
>CAOSOP010000081.1 GCA_948525355.1 uncultured Bacilli bacterium
CCTCCTCCTGCGCCTGCGGCTACGGATTCGGGTTCGGTGCGAAGGATGGGGCGAGCAATTTATTCTACTACTTACTGATAAAACCTAATCAGTTTATCCAATGAGTTTATTCCATAATTTTGTGGAATATTGCATTCATCGATATCTTTTCCAAATTCATTATTACTTGTAATATATTCTTTATCTACCTGTTCCTGATACCACATTATAACTTTATCCATAACTGGTGTTAAAACATTACAAATCATACCAATGGCCTTGAGAATCACTAATCCATTAGGAAAATCTGCTTTAAAATATCGTGATGACCAATCCACTAAGAACTTGTTATCTTCAGTTTGCAGCATTGGGCTAGTCAAATTATGAAGTGATTTTATTGAAGAAATCTTATTGGCTAAACTTTTTTTATCACTGCTCTCATAATGGTCTAAAAGAGATTCAACAAAGGATACATCTATTTTTTTTGATAATACTTCTTTTATTTTTCCTAATTCACTATCACAAGAGATCAATACTTCTGCTGAATTCTCATCCCATTCTCCATAGAATAAAGGATTTTTATCATAAGCAAAATCTTTGTCATTTTTGTTAAATAAAGAGAATAATCTACTAGTGTGTAAAATTGGATTAGATGGTGTTAATGTTATCGATAAATAGTTAGGTACTGCCTGACAGTTTAAACCAAAAATATCTGTAATTAGATTTTCTAATTCATCTTTATCTATTTGAGGAATTGATGCGGCAAAAAGCCCTTCTTTTCTTCGTCCTGATATTTCTGCAATTTTTCCTTTTTCTTTAATTCTATATACTGCAGGAACTCTTTGAAGTCCAATTAATATTGATCCATTGTCTACCAATTCTTTAAATATATATTCAACTCCTCCAATGCCTGGTAAGAAAATAACTTTCTTATTTTTGTATTTTTTTAAGCAACTAATTAATTCATCTTTGATATATCCCATTGCATTAGAAGGATATGTGACTATTATAATATCAGAGTTATCAACAACTTCTTTAAGTGAAGATGTGATTACATCTATTTTTTCAACATATTCTTCATTTCTATCATTATCAATAACTTTTATTTTTCCACTTAAAAAACAAGAAATATCTTTCGAGTATAGTGCAACTGAAAATCCTCGATGAGTTAATTCCCCGGCCAATTCAGTTCCAATATTTCCGCCGCCAACAATACCTATCATCTAATAAACTCCTCTGATTTTGGATATGAAGTATAAGATTCATCTATAGCTACTAATTCATTGAAATTATCTATTTCAATAATATCTGACTTCATACATGTTCTTATTTCAATCTTGTAGTTTTTCTTAAAATTCTTTAAAGGAACATTTTCCCAAAGGCTTTCTTTTCCCCCACGTGAATTATAGAGTTTCTTTATATCATTTCTAAGTTTTTCACTATCAGCTTCATTCCAATAAGATATTCCATATGCTTGATAGCAATCTTCACCACCTTGCATATATTTACCAACATATCCATTAACCTTCTTAAAGCACCAGTCATCTGTTTCTTTAACTCTAGCACCTAGATAATTAGTACAATACTCATATTTTCTAATTATATCAGGATTATTTATTAATAAATCTGCTTCGCATATATAACATCTATCAATTGAATCTAAAACTTTCATCGCCGAAGATATATTGTTCATTATATTAAAGTTTTCATTATCAACAAATTTTATATTAGGATATTTTTCCAAAAGCTCATCAAATTTTTCTCTTTTATATCCTCTAACAATAATGATATTATTAATACCTTTTTGTGTTAATGCATCTAGTAATGTATCTATAATTCTAACTCCGTTGACCTTAACAAGTGGTTTAGGAGTATCCAAAGTTACTGGTGCAAGCCTAGATCCAAATCCAGCAGCGAGTATAATTGCTTTTCTCACTTTATATGGCTCTAAAGCTTTATATCCGGCATCAGTTAATGATAATTCTTGTTTTGAATCTAATTCAATAAAATTCTTTTCATATAATTCTTTAAGTAATTTATTAACATTTCCTAAAGAAAAAGTAAGCATATCTGACAAGTATCTTTGCGAATACCTGTTTTTTCCATTTCTTTCTAAGAATGTCAATAATTCAAATTGATATCTTGTAAGTTCCATATTATCTTTCCTTCCTTTCTTTTTAATGAATTTTATTATATCAAATAGTTTAGTAAAAACTAATTTAAACGAAATATTTGTGACTAATAGAAGCATAGAAATTGCGCTCTGCATACCATAGTTTTGATCAGTTTCATATGCAGTTATTAGTATTGCTAAAGGTTGATTATCTGGATTATGTAAGAATGCGACCGCGGAAATAGTTATCATACTATTTAAGAAGAAATATGAAAACATTTCTATTAATGTAGAAAGTGAACTTGGAATTAATACTTTATACAGTATTTTGAATTTTGATATTCCAAGTGTTTCACCAATTATTTCATAATCGCTATTTATCTTAGTTAAACAGTTTTTTGCCATCAGGTATGGTGAACCTAAGAAATGAAATACATTTACAATTATAAGTATAAACATCGTATCATAAAAGAAACTAACATTTTTAAAGAGGTAGATGTATCCAATACCTAAAACAACTCCTGGAATTGCTATGGTTGATAAAGCAACGAGGTCAATCGTCTTTTTTAAAAATCCCCCTTCTTTTCTGACTGATAAATAGCCAAATCCATAACTAATTATCGTTCCGATAACGCCAACGCCAAACGACATCAATAATGAGTTCCCTAAATAGTGCATAACTCCTCGACCATTACGATTTGAAAACAGATTGATAATATTATCGAATGAGAAACTCATATTATTCGGAAATGACTTTACAAATGATAAAATAATAAAAATTAGTTGTGGTAAGAACATAAAGAAAACAATAAATCCCAATACAACACAAGAAATTATATTAAATCTAAATGATGGATTTATCATTCTTTTCTGTTTTTCATCAGAACTATGATCTTTAAAGATTATGTCAAAAACGAAAGAAATAAGTGCTGGAAGCAATATGATGATTCCAGCAATTGAACCTCTTCCATATTGGAATTTTGATAATATTTGGTCGTATAAATACATTGGCAATGTGTTGACTTTACCAGAGAGTTCCATCGGTATTCCATAATCAGAAAAAATCAGAGAAAATGAAGCGAAGAAAGAAGAAATAATTGCAACTTTTAAATACGGTATAGTTAACTTAAAAAATGAACTAAATCTTTTTATTCCCATAATAGAAGCTGCATCAAGCGGTCCTTGGTCTTGATATCTTAATGAATCGTAGATGATTAAGAATGCTGCAGGAAATGATGCAGTTATTGATCCTAGTATTAATCCAGGCATTCCTATTCCATAGATATTCGTTTTGAATATGCTGTTAAAAAATCCATTTCTATTTAATAATAATCTATAACCTAATCCTATAGATAGTGTTGGAACAAGCATACCTAAAGTTAATAGTAATACTATAACTTTTTTCCCTTTTATCGATGAAGAATGAAGAAGATAAGCTGAAATAACAGCTAGGATCGTTGTGATCGATGCAGAAATAAATGTATAAATCAGTGTATTTTTTAACGCATCATAAAACTTAGAATCCTGAAAAACAAATTTCAAGTCATTGAAATTAATATTGAATGCCAGCATGAATAATGGCATTAACGCAAAAAGAAATATACTTAAAATAGATATTACTCTCAATTCCTCATGCTTATTGTATAATTTCTTAATAAATGTCATTTTATCGATTCCTGTATTGACTTAACTTTATAATCTAAGTGGTCGATAATAAATCTTTTAACGAATTCTGAGCTTGGATTTTTATAAATATTATGTGGTGTGTCTAATTGCTCAATTCTATTGTCATTTATTACCATAACTCTATCTGATAATGCAAATGCTTCTTCCTGATCATGTGTGACATATATCATAGTTATTTTCATTTCCTTTTGAATATCTTTTAGAAGTTTCCTTAAAACAACCTTTATATCAGCATCTAAAGCAGACATAGGTTCATCAAAAAGAACTATATCGGGATTTAAAACAAGTGTTCTAGCTATCGCAACTCTTTGCTTTTGTCCACCAGATAGGTGACGAGGATACTTATATATATGTTCTGATAATCCAACTAATTGAATCATCTTATCAACTCTATCCTTAATCTCATCCTTATTAACTTTTCTCGCTTTTAAAGCGTAAGCTATATTGTTGTAAACATTTAAATTAGGAAAAAGAGAATAGTTTTGAAATACTAAGCCTATATTTCTTTTACTTGGTGCAAGATTAGATATGTCTATATCATTCTTATAAATTTTTCCAGAAGTTAAGTCTTCAATTCCAATAAGGATTTTTAGCAATGTACTTTTTCCACAACCCGAAGGACCTAATATGGATAAAAACTCACCTTTATATACATCAAAACTTATATCTTCTAAAACAATAGAGGACTGGAACTTTTTATTAATATTATCTATATGTAATAATACTTCATTCATTATGCTACCCACTTATCAAGTAAATCTAACTTATATTCAAAATCATAAATATGATCTCCCATATTTATTTCCTCAAAATTAGTAGGATAATTTGGAATATCAGTTGGTAGTTGATCTTTATATATTTTGTTTGGAACAAATTTATCAACTTGGAGTCTATTTAATTCATTATAAAAATAATCAAATACTTCTTTTACTGCTGGCCTAATTTGTGCATGGTTAATCATTCCCATAGTAAAATATGTATAAGGTGCTTTATCATCTAAAACTTTTACTGATAGATGTTCATTACCTGGTTTATTCGCATATTCTACACACTGCCAAAGCATACCAAATCCTACTCCAATATTTCCTGACTCTACATCTTTAAGCGGAGTTGAACCAGATGTTGTAAACTCTAATACATTATTCTTTAAGCTTTTAAAGTAATTAAGTCCTTCTGTTTCTCCATATAAAGATATTAATCCACTATAAATAGAATAGCCTGTACCAGAACTATTCGGATCAGGCATTTCAATAATGTCCTTATACTTCGGATCTAATAAGTCAGTATATGTCGTTGGAGCAGCAATTCCTTTTTTATCTAATACATTATTATTAATTAAAACTGCGCCATACGTTTTTTGAATTACAGCATATTTAGTATGCCTATTACGATATTGCAAGACTGCATCATCATATCTACTAAAATCGTATTCATCATCAACTAAGTCATAAAACAAATCTGAGTTAGAACTAATTATTCTTTCAGCATTTAAAACTTCTAAATCAAAAAATATATCACAACTAGTTTTTTTGCCTTCCGCCATAAGTTTTGAAACAAGTTTACCAGTACCAATTGATTGAAGAACTACATCATAATTTGGAAACTTTTCATCAAGTTTAGATCTTAAAAAGCTAACTCTTTCCTCTTCAGAAGTTATAAACACATATATGCGTTCCTTAGAACCACAGCTAGTAATACCGCCCAATAACGATATTAATGGTAAAAAAACTTTTTTATTCATATTATTATCCTCACTAATTACGCAATTATTATACATAAGCAGTGTTCTAAATTGCAATACTAAAATGTTCAAAATGAACACTTTATTTATAATTTGGTGTGATGAAGAAGTATAAACTTTGTTTGCTTCGCCTTTTTGCGGCTTGATTTCCGGCCAAATTTCGGGGTATTTTTCGATGTTT
>CAOSOP010000082.1 GCA_948525355.1 uncultured Bacilli bacterium
CATACACCGTATTTATTCCATTTGATTCTTTATATTTTTCCTTAGTTATTTCTTTTACATCAAAATAAATAGTTTCCACATCATTCTCTTTATTTTTTGCAATGAATTCACCTTCCATAAAGCAATTCTTTTGTCCACCATGCAATCCACACGAAGTTAATGGAAATACGAATGGTATAACTAGTAAAGGCATTAATGCTAATTTTTTCATACTACCAGCTCTTTTCCGCTATCATCTTTTACTGCTGAATCAAACAAAACTCCATATCTACTTAATCCTTCTGAATTCTTTTTTTGATATATTGTATATATAGGAGAACAATGGGTTTCATAGAATTCTTTATTCTCATAATGCATTACATGTGGTCTAATATGATTAGAATTGTCATCTTCATATATGCAAAACACATCATCTGTTCTTACTTTCTTCATATTTTTAAATACTATACTTTCTTTTTCAGTACTTCCTTCTTCCATTATATAAAGATTCAACGAGAAATACTTTTTTATTACAACATCATACACTGTATTTATTCCATTTGATTCTTCATATTTTTCCTTAGTTATTTCTTTCACATCAAAATAAGCAGTTTCTGCCTCATTTTCCCAGTTCTTAGCACTGAATTCACCTTCCATAAAGCAATTCTTTTGTCCTTTATGTGATCCACAAGATGTTAATGGAAATACAAATGGCATAACTAATAATGGTATCAACGCTTTTTTCATACTACAAACTCCTATGTATTTTACTGATTTAAGTTTTGCTTAAATTACAGTTGCTCTATATCTCCTTAATTCATCAGAATTCTTAATTTCGCATATATCATATCCTCTTTTGTTACTTTCCTCATAGAACCTAATATTAGGACAAATATAATTAGAATTATCATCTTCATATATACAAAAGATTTCATAAGTTCTTGTCATTTTAAGGTTAGTATATGTTATATACTCTTTCTCATTACTTCCTTCTTCTGTTATATAAAGACTTAGTGCGAAATACTTTTTTATAACGACATCATATACTGTATTTATTCCATTTGATTCTTCATATTTTGCCTTAGTTATTTCTTTTACATCAAAATAAACCATTTCCGTTTCTTTTTCTTCATTTTTCGCACTGAATTCACCTTCCATAAAGCAATTCTTTTGTCCTTTATGTGATCCACAAGATGTTAGTGGAAATGCTAATGTTGTAGTTAATAATGTAAGTAATATAGCTTTTTTCATATTATCTTCCTTTCTTTTTATAGTTCATATTGCAACTATGATTCTACATTAGTTGCAATATGAACTTTTTACTATATTTATTCTTAATTAATCATATTCGACATTAATATTTTCTAGGACCACTCTTCCTTTGTTCCTATCAGCAGTAGCGTTTATTATAGTTGAATAGAATCTTATACGGGTTGTTTTTCTTGGGAAAACAACCACAAATGAATCTGGATTCTCTTTGTTTTTAGACAAATCACTAACGTCAATAGTTACATGATTGTTCCATCCATTAGAATCGTAGTACTGCATATTTAATGTCTCGTGTGTTGTATATTCATTTTCACTCCATTGTGCCGCATCAAATGTTACTCTGTTAACTGGATGTGGGAATGTAATATCTAAATAAGCAGTTCCAGCATTAATTCTATTTGGTGAGAGCACAAGGTATTTGTCTTCTATATAGCTACATCTAAGTCTTTCTGTCATAACTTCTGTTCCTGAGGAAAGCGTAACCGCTTTGCTAACTGGATAGAAGAAATATTGACCTTTTCCAGATGCGTTTACAAAGTCCTTAGCAAAGTCAGAAGCATTAATCATATACTGGTTCTTGAAGTTTTGCTTATAAGTAACGATTCCAGAAAATGCTGTATTTAAAATATCAGCATCACAGTATAAAACCTCATTTTCACCAAAATTAGGCCAACCTTTTAAAAACACCTTTTCAATAGTTTCACCTTCTGTCTTAGGGATACCAAACCAAGTTTCATATCCATAAATATTAGAATAGTGTCCTGAAAAGTCACTATCACCAACATCATCAGTATAAACTGTTACAGGCATTCCAAGTTTAATGTTTTCTTTTAGTGTTTCTAGGTTCTTCTTTCCATCACCACTTAAACCCAGTAAATTAGTAACATGTTTAGATACAATAGATCCTTGCAATCCGTGATTCTTTTTTACTGTATCAAAACCACCCGTGTAATCCCAAGACCAAACTTTAGATGCGCCAATATTGCCAAAAACAGAATAATGAGTATTCTTGAACAGTTCTGCTGCTAATTGCACACGTTGCTTTGGATCATCAGAATCTTCAATTAATTCAGTATATCCAATATACTTGGCTAGATAATCAAAAATACCTAAACCAGCAATAGGTCCACATCCACCATAATCAGTTTTATCATCAACTCCAGCTAGTATAATAGCTTCAGTTCTTTCTTCTTCCCAATATGGATTTCCAACTTTTAGCGAATTACCACCAACATCTCTAGGAATAAATCCTGAGACATCACTTGTTAAGGCACTATCCCAACTATTTTGCCACCAAATATATTGTGGATAATGCAAATTTAGATATTCTTCACAATTAGTAATGTTTTCTTTAAACGCGCCAGAACTCTTCGCCATAGTGCTGTTCTGCTCTTGAACATAGGTTTCATATTTTTCCCATGTATCAATTTTATTCTCTTTTAGAACTATTTGTTCTTCTTGTGTCGCATGCTTAATTACGGTAGAAAAGTCTGTAGTGGTTGCTACATTAGCAGTAAGTAGTGTAGCAACATTTGCTAATAAGAATATATTCGCCATATAAACTCCTCCTTTTTATAGCTATATCTTTTCTAAGTCTTGATTTATTACATTGTTCAAATAGAACTATACAAGTTTTATTATTTTCTTTACGAATAATAAAAAATTCATTAACATACCATAAGTTGTTAATGAACCAAGCAAAACTAAATATATAATGTAATTTTATCAAAACATCTTGTAAAAGCTCGCTATTAAAAAACTCTAATCTGCATAAAGCACATAAACTTGAAGATAGAAGACAAAGAACGGCGATTGAAGTAACTAATAGACTTAGAGTATTTGTCATAATATAAACTCCTTTCTCAATATCGACCACGTCTACTTTTTTGTCCCGACATCCTATGCAGTTTTAATCTATCACCTCCTTTTGAGTATTATAGAAAACAGTGAGCTAAATTCATTTCTTTTCTATAACATTATTTTATTATTTTTTTCAAGCAAATACAATGATTTTTACCTTTACAGACACCATAAATGTGTAAAGAAAAAAGGACTATTATATATTACTTTTCTATGTTATACTTAAAAGTGGATTGGATTTTAATAACTTAAGAATAATCACTACTAATTTAACTTAATTTTTTAATTTAAAAAGGACACGATTAGTGCCCTTATTTAATAGATAAACTTTTTGAAATCAAATCATTGATATTATTAACAAATTCAGCCTTATCTTTTATTTCAAAGCCTTGTAACATCATAGCTTCATCGTATAATACTCGTCCTGCTTTTTTTATACTCTCATCATCGCCTTTTAATGATTTAATCAATTCAAACAACCTTGAATTTGAATTAATCTTAAGTATTTTTTCAGATTTTATTTTTCCTTGCATATTAGGATCATTATCTAAAACTTCTTCCATGTTCATTGATACTCCACCATTTTTCGTTTGTATGCATGCTGGTGCATCAATTAGATCATTAGTAAATGTAACTTCACTAACTTTATCACTAAGTGAATCTTTAATAATATCCACTATCTCTTTATTCTCAGCGACTAAAGAACTGATTTTGTCTTTTTCTTCTTGCGTGACATCCTCTTCTTTTTCACTTGCTATATTAAAGAACTGTTTCTTTTCATAATCACGCATCATTGTTAAAGAAAACTCATCAATACTATCCTTTAATAATAAGACATCGATTCCCTTTTTACGATATATATCAAGCTGAGGTAATAACTTAATGCTCTCTAACGATTTTCCACAAGCAAAATAAATCTTTTCCTGACTTGATTCCATAGAACCAACATAAGACTTTAAATCTATTTTATCATCACCATTTAAGTGATCATAAATCAAAAGGTCCTGTAATTCTTCTTTTTTTGATCCAAAAGAAGAATAAATTCCATATTTCAAGAAAGTGCCATAAACATCAAAGAACTTTAAATACTTTTCGTTATCATTTTTCTTTAAATCTTTAAGATTAGAAAGTATCTTCTTTTCAATGCTTTCTCTAATTCTCTTAAGCATGACATCATTTTGCAACATTTCACGAGAAACATTTAATGAAAGATCATCGCTATCAACTAATCCTTTAACAAACTTCAAATAATCAGGAATTAAATCCTTACAGTTCTTTTGGATAAATACACTTTTTGCGTATAAATCAAGTCCTTTTTCATAGTTCTCACTATATAAATCAGAAGGAATATGCGAAGGAATGAATGCCAAAGCATTATAACAAACCAATCCTTCAACTTTAATGTTTAATGAACTTATTGGATCTTCATAATCATAGAAATGCTCTTTATAGAATTCAGATAAATCCTTATCACTAACTTCCTTCTTGTTCTTTTTCCATAAAGGAATCATAGAATTTAAAGTTTTAGTAACAACATTTTCTTCAAATTCATCCTTAATATCTTCACCATTTTCATCCTTCTTGTTGACTCTTTCTTTAACATCCATTTGAATAGGATAACGTATATAGTCACTATATTTTTTAACCAAATCCTCTATAACATATGTTTTTAGGTAACGAGAATAATCCTCTTCATCTACATCATCTTTTAAATAAATGTCTATTCTCGTTCCACCATCAGTTTCATCACTTAATTCTTCGATAGAATAACTTTCAAGTCCATCACTTTCAAAACGATACGCTTTGTCATCATACTTTTTGGTCGTTACAACAATATTTTTAGCAACCATATATGCCGAATAAAAACCTACACCAAATTGTCCAATAATATTCAATCCACTCTTATCAGCTTTGACCTTTTCTAATTGTGCAAAAAACTCTTTACTACCTGATTTTGCAATAGTACCTAAATCATCAACAAGGTCTTCCTTACTCATTCCAATACCATTATCGATAATAGATAGAACCTTTTTTTCTCATCAACTTTAATGATGATCTTATGATCTCTTTTATCTAATCCCTTCTCAGTTAGAGATTTATACTTATATTTATCTATTGCATCACTTGCATTTGAAATAAGTTCCCTCAAAAAAACATCCTTATTTGAATAAATCGAATTAATAACTAAGTTTAACAACTCCTTGCTCTCTGCTTGAAAATGTTTAATTTCTTTCATAACTCTTCCTCCATACAAAAGTATTATAATTCAATATTTAGCACAATCAATACAAAAGTGCTAAGTTTATATTACACAAATTCTATTCTGTAAACTTCAGTGTTCTATAGCTCGCCTCCACCAGCGCCTACACCTCCGAGGGAGCTTCCCCCGGAAGCGGACGAG
>CAOSOP010000083.1 GCA_948525355.1 uncultured Bacilli bacterium
CTTCGCTCGTCCCCAAGGGGCCTCGCTCGGTGTCGGTGTAGGTGGTGGGGGCGAGGAAATTGTATATTTGAAATACAATATATATGTTATATAATATATATAACAAAAGGAGAGTTATTATGTGGCCATTTAAATCTAAGAAGAAAAAAGAATCAAAGGTTTCTTCTACAAAGGAAAAAGAAGTAAAAGAAACTAAGGAGAAGAAGGAGCCTATAAAAAAGGAAACTGAGTCTCCAAAAAAGGAAAGCGAAAAGGTTTCTGAGAAGGAAGAAACTGAGAAGAAAAGAACAGATATTTATCATGTCTCTAGAAGAAAAGACGATGGTAAATGGCAAGTTAAATATGGTGGTTCTGATAAGCCGATCAAATTATTTGATACTCAGGCTGAAGCTATTGATTATGCGACAGAATTATCGAAGAAGTACGATAAGTCTATAACAATTCATAAAAAAGACGGAAAGATAAGGAAGCAAAAGTATTAATATGAAAAATAAAAAGCTAAGTTTATTACTTATATTACCACTACTTGTTACTGCATGTAATAAGACACCTACTGGATCGTCACCAAATAATTCAGGGCCAGTAGTGTCATCACCTGATGGAAGTTCACCGGTTGTAAGCAGTCCAACATCACCTGATGTTTCTACAGGTGAAGGACCAAGCACTTCGTTGCCTGATTCTTCAGATCCAACTATACCACCAGAACCAGATTTTGGTGAAGAAGATATCGCACTAAGACCTACAGTTCCTTTTGAAGTTGATGAGTTAGCACAAATTCAAAAAGAACTAAGTCATGATGTTGATGAAGATGGATATACTGATGTTATAACAGCACCACTTTATTACATGTTTAAAGATGAATCAAATGAATACAACACTAATTTGTTGTTTGTTGATGATTTATACGCATATTTGGTAAGTGGATATGATCAAGATGTTTCAAACTTTGAAATAGGAAAGTATTATGACATCATCGGTTGTTATAGTTCAGGTTATTCTTATTTAGGAAATAGCCAATATGATTATTTCAGAGGTTCAGGAGATTTAACTTTAATTGCTCCTAACTCTGATCACGCGAATGAAACTGCTGTATTTAAGGATGTTTGGGCTAATGACTATAATTTCATCAGTCCTTCCGAAGAAATGACATTTAGACCAGTTAAGTTTAAAAATCTTATTCTTAAGGATAAATCCCAATTAGCTTCTACATCATATATGGGAAAATACATTACTGCAATTGATCCTATAACTGGTGAAGATATTAATATTTCTATTGATAGTACCATTTTAAACTTCAAGGATACTAGCAATGCCTTAAATAGTATAAATGTTGGTGATGTATTTAGTGCTGAAGTTCTTTATATAGGTGCAAATGCATTCGCATTGATTGGAATGCCAAATGAGTTAGTTAAGGAAAATAATTTAACTGATGCTCAGATAGTTGAATATGCCAAAAAAATGGTTGCAATTCCTTCTTCTGTAATTAGACCAGTTGAATTACCTTCTTTAATAAACGGAGTTTCTATAACATGGAAGTCTTCAGACAGCACTATTATTTCTCCATTAGGAATGGTTTATCCAAGTACCAAGGAACAAAAGGTCAGTTTAGAAGCTACATTTAGTTATAAGGGTGTAAACTCAAAAGTTACTTATAATGTTACTGTTCCTCAGAGCCAAAACCTAACAAGTTCAACATACTTTGATTATAGTGGACTAAATAACAATGGTAATTCTGCTGAAATGAATGGAGAGAGAGTTAAGGATTACTCTAATTTACATTTCTATGGAAAATCCATCATCAGCACAATTTCAGTTGATGGAGTTTATGCTGGTGATAATAAAAACGGATTAGGATTAAAGTTAGGTTCTAACTCAAAGCCAAATCCATCTATAACTTATCATTTTGACACAAGTATCTCTGAAGTATATTTAGAAATAAAGAGATATACACCAACAGAAGATGTAAAAGTTACAATTGATAATTATGAAACATATTCTGTTACAGAAGATAAAATGATTATTCGTTGTACATTAAGAAATGCAAAGAGAGATTTAAAAATTTCATCACAAGGAAAAGCATTGATATCCTATATGATAGTTGTTCAATAATCTTTTTCTTTCTTGATTATTTTAAAAGCTTCTTTCTTACCCAACTCACTAACTAGAGTTAACCACTGCTGCAATTTTGCAGCAGTTTCTTTATGCATTCCTAATTCATCTTGTTTAGTAATAAAATATTCTAAAGGCATTTTGTCATTATAGTTTTTTCCGTTATATATTTCTGTTGCCGCAATTCTATCACATAAACACTCTTTCAGATAGTTTATTGGCATTTTTACAAAGACATATTTTTGCTCTGAATGTGAAAAATAGGTCCAGTATTCGAAATGATGCTTGTTTCTTCCTTTATGATTAAGCCATGCTTTAGAATACCCATATTTTTTTCGTTCAGAAGTATTAGGTGATTCGTAACCTTTGAAGTATTTCATTCCAATGTAAAACTCTTTGAATGAGTATTTAGATAAATCGTGTTTAAGTCCTTGAGAATATAGGCCTAGCTTGAAGCAATACTTCCTTACTTTTCTTCTATGCCTTGCTACGACTAAAAAGTGTTTTATTGGATGTAACATAAAAAAATTATTACATAACTATAGTTTAAAGTCAATTGTGCCAAGCATATCAGTTCGATAGTATGGTATATTAAGTGCTTCAAGATTTGATATTGTTTCTTGATGAGGATGTCCATAAAAATTATTCTCTCCACAAGAAATAATTGCTTTTCCTATGGTAAGCCAATTTAAAAAAGAAAAGGATGATGATGTGTTAGCGCCATGATGCCCTATTTTTAGATAGTCACAGTTTAAAGGATCGCTATCGTTCATAATCATATTTTCAATTGATTTTGGAGCATCACCCATTATTAATAAAGTTGTTTTTGATTGTATAGTAACATAATAGACAGCCGAATCGTGGTTTTCTGAACTACCATCATTGTATTTGTTCAAGTTTTCTATTTTAATGTTTTTGAAAGAAATAGAAGAAAGGTCATTATAGTAAATATTCTTGATAATAAAATTTTTATTTAGAGATTCTAATGCACCATAATGATCATAATCTCTATGCGTTATAAATACCGCTTCAAGTTTTCTGATGCCTATTTTATTAAAATATGGTATTAAACATTTGGTAGCCATATCGACATGCTGATTTCCACCAGTATCAAATAAATATGCTTTTTCTTTTATCTGCACTAATGTTGAATCGCCTTGACCAACATCTATAAAGCGTATATAAGAATTATAGTTTATTTTTGGAAAAAGACTTATTATTAATAGAGCGACATTAAATGCTAATGATGAATATGCCTTCTTATTGTTTTTAATATATAAATAATAGAAAAATAAAAGTGAAAATATCAGGCTTAATATAAGTAAAACAATATTAAAATTGCTTGTAAGATTAAAAACGGATAATTGTGCTATTTTCTTGTTAAAATTTAATAATTGTTTGCAGATGTAATTTATATATACACCATATTTGTTTATAAATAATAGTGGTAAGGATATAAAAAAGAAAAGTATATAAAGTGGACCTAAGATGAATCCTAAGATCAAAAAGAAAATATTGAATTCTTTGTTTGAGTATAAAAATAAAGGTGTAATAGCTATTAATGTTATAAAATATATTTTAAATTTTTTATGCTTATTATTTAAATTAACGAATGAAATAAAAAGAAGAATTATAAAAGCATAGTAGAATCCGTAGTTATAAATCCAATAAGGATTGATTAAAAGAATTATAAAAGAATTAAGTGCAAGTTTTATAATGCTAGCCAAATGAATTTTTTTCTTTTTTAGAATAAAGTTGGTTGCTAAAGATATTAGAATACGGACAAATGCAAATTTGCCGTTTGATAAAGAAAGACATAGAAAAACAAGTATTACTTTTAAAATAAACTTTTTGTTTTCATGTCTTTTGCTATAGCTTTTGTCGATAATAGATGTTATAAAAGCAATTTGAAAACTCGAAAGAGTTATAAAACGTAATAGTCCTAATGAGTTTAGTTCAGTATTTTCGCTATAATGAGAACCAAATAAAAGACTGCTGATAAGTTCTGCACATTCGCTATTTAAATATTTTAAGCAATATAATTTATAGCTATTTATTCTGATTGGATTTTTAAAAATAAATATTATATCTTTAATTTTAAACTCATGATGTACATAGTTTTGGTTTAAATACTTTTTAAAATCAAAAGACGACTCATAGTGGCTAAATGAAAGAGGTGTTGAATTACCACTAAGCTTTAAAATATCGCCAAATTCATATTTTCCTGATATATAGTAATTACCTTTAATTGTTGCTATTAAAGAATAATTCTCACTGGATTTATAAACGAATCCAGTGATATCAGTAATTCCTAATTGGCTAGAAATGAAAAGTAACGGACGTATATATCCTATAATAAATGAAAACACTAGAATGTACATTTCTAGTTTGTCTTCATTCGTTTTATTAGTAATATACAATAAAATAAGTGTTAACGATAGAATTAGGATATAATGAGAAAGGGTAGAGGAAAGTATTCCCAGAGCAAAAAGAAGAAGGCAATATATAAAAATCACTTTATCGTAATATAGTCTCTTACATTAAGATAAGTCTTAGGACCTATTCCGGAAACCAATTGTATATCCTCGATTGTTTTGAATTCACCATTTGCAGTTCTGTATTCTACAATTGCATTTGATTGTGTTGCTGTTAAGCCGATTTCTTTTAGTTTTTCGACAGTGGCTGTATTAATGTTTACTTTATTGATGTTTTCAACTAAACATGTGTCTGGAGTTTTTGATGTGGGTGGAATATAAAATTCCGTGTAATCACCTATTTGTATAGTGGCAGTAAAAGATAGTTGATCAGCATCTTCAAGCAATCCTCCAGCTAATTTTATGAGTGAATCTAATGTATCAGTAGGAAGTACAATATATTCTCCAGGATAAGTTACTTGACCAGTAATAACAACTTTCTTTTGACCATCTTTTATAGTTGTACCTTGCTGAATATTATTTGGAATGTTTGGATCAATTTTTGTCAGAGCAAACAAACCGACAACAGTAATTACTAATCCTATTAGTATTATTTTGAACATTTTATCACCTCACTTAATATAGGATTAAATGTATGTGCTTTTAAAATGTTTTTAATAATTTATTAATTGTTTGCTTCGCCTTTTTGCCCTCCTTGAAAAGCCTGCGGCCAAGTCATTTTTTCGCTGAATCCGTCGTCAGAATACCAGTATAATGCAACAGTTTGAGTAGTACCTAGATACACTTTTGGATTGTATTTTTTGATACAGTTTTTTGAGTAGTAGTGATACGTATAATGCCCTAAATTAAAGGCATTGAGGCTAGAAACAACTTCAACATTCGCTAATGGGTTGTTTGCTAAACCAATCCAGAATAATAAACAAAAGTGTTGCTTTTTGTTAAAAAGATGATGCATTTTGTTT
>CAOSOP010000084.1 GCA_948525355.1 uncultured Bacilli bacterium
CACCCGCAAATCAATGGCCTCAGAACTTCGGCCAGACGTCACAAAAAGGCGAAGCTTATTTGTTAAAATTCTTTTTAATTATTTTTTCAATTAAATCTAATGATTTATCATATAGAGAATCATTATCGATTTTTACGATTTTAATTTTTTCTTTGTCCAAAATGGCTATTGCGTATGGTTTAACATGTGTGGCACCGATGTTTGCTTTGTATGGATATATATCATCAACAAATTCATATGTAAGTTCATTAGGATCATTTGTTATGTGCAGTTCACTTTCTCCATTACCAAAACCGTACAATACTTTATTAATTGGTATTATAACTTTTTCATCTCTTAAATATATCGGTTCACCCATTGTATTTGTTAAATTATATTCAGCGTTAATATCGCTTTGCTTTATTAGTTCTTTTTTCTTCATTAATTCTTTTCCTTCTGCTACTTATATATATACTTAATATGTATATTGGGCAAATTATCAACTTTGCTTTTATTTCTAACCAAGATTTTTCTGAAACTCTACCTTTATAATATATATGTGTTCTATTATCTTCTAATTTAGCTCTGATATATGGTGAAAGAAGTTGCAATATTGAGTTTATATATAGTAGCTTTTCATCATCATTTCCACTTAGTAAAACTATTCTTAATTCTCTTAAAAGAATTCCTTTCAAAAATGCTTTATCCATTTTAGTTTTACTTTTCTTTATATTTGGATTTGATAAATTTGTCATAAGTTTTTCAACTTTTATTTTAATTTTAAATATCCAATTTATTCTTAAGTAAATATAGTCGATATCCATTTTTATCATGACATTGACTGGCAATAGCATCATAACTATTAACCCAGCAATCATTATTAGAAGTATAGAAAGTAGTAGTCTCATATTAATATAATGTGTTTCAATTAATTTATATATACAAAAAAATGGGTATTAACCCATTTTAGCGCTTAGATCCGCTTCTTGAGGAAGATGCCGACTTACTAGCTCTGGAAGAAGAATTAGTTCTTCTGGAACGTTGTTGCGTGGTGGACATCTCGTTAGAACACTCGTTTTTTGTCGCTTTACTTTGTCTTGCACTTGTGCTGTGACCACTTTTAGTTTGTTGAGCGCGTTGTTCATTTTGCTTTCTCATTATTCACCTCCACAAACTTAGTGTAGTCGACTTTTTATAAATTATTAAAAAAACTAGAATTCTTCTTCTTGATCTTCAAGAGTTATATATTCGTATTTAATATTTTCAATGCAATCATGAATATATTTTTGATAATCAAACTTGCTTTCTATTTCTATTATTTTATCAAGATGCGGGCATGTTGTTGGATCTTTAACATCAAATATTGTGCAACAATCTTCATATGGTCTAATTGATATTTCGTATGTACCTATTGATTTAGCTTGCTCAATTATATCATTTTTATCGACTGTGGCAAGCGGTCTAATCATTGGCATATTTAAGCATTCTTCGATTGCAGCCATGCTCTTTAATGTTTGTGATGCAACCTGACCAATGCTTTCTCCACTTGAAAGCACAAGACAATTATGATGATGTGCTATAGCTTCACTGATTCTTAACATCATTCTTCTCATAATCGTTATAGCATATGAGGTCCCAGCATATTTATAAATATTTTCTTGGAATTCCGTAAATGGAACAATATATAATTTAATACTTGTTTGGTACTGAGAAAGAACTTTGAGTAAATCTCTTATTTTTATAATTACATTTTCTGATGTATATGGTGGAGCAGAAAAGTGTATGCATTCAAGCCTTATACCGCGTTTTATCATTTGAAAAGCTGCTACGGGTGAATCAATACCGCCAGAAAGAAGCATCAATGATTTACCACCAACTCCACATGGGTATCCACCCATGCCTTTTATCGATGTACTATAGATATAAGCTTTTCCAGGTCTTATCATAATATGAATAGGCAATTCAGGATTATGAACATCAACTTTTAATTTTGTTTGTGATAATAATAAACCCGCTATAGATCTATTTATTTCATCAGAATGAAATGGAAATAATTTGTCTATCCTTTTTGTTATTATTTTAAAAGTTTTTGCACTGCTAGATTTAGCGACAGAAAGGCATTCATTTTTAATGCTTTCTAAGTCTTCAGCAACATATTTAACAAGTGAAAAACTTCCTATGCCAGGAACATTTTTAAGTCTTTTAGCAATTTGATCAAAGCTTTCATCATTTATATGTATATAAATATGGTCATGTTCAATATCATAGGTTAAAGTTTTAAAGGTGTGAAGTTTTTCTTTAATATCTTGTCCTAACCTTTTAATAAACATGTTGATGTTCTTTCCCTTTGTTGAGAGTTCACCGAATCTTACTAAAATTAAATCATTACTCATTTTTCTTCGTCCTATCTAGAATTGCTTTTAATTCATCTATAAATATTTTACCTTGTATTATGTCCTCATTTCCACAAAAAGATAGTCTTATTCCATTTGTAGTATCTTTTTCACTATACCCATAGGCATTTAGTACATATGATCCACCAAGATTTTTGCTTGAACATGCACTTTTTGTTGAAACCATAATATCTTTTTCAGATAATGCCTCAGCAATGACTGATGCCTTATGTTTTTTTGTTATAAAACTTAATATGAATGGAGAAGAGTTTTTAATGTCGACTATTTCAACAGAATCAATTTTATTTAACTCGCTAATTAAATATGTTTTTAATGATTCAGCCTTTTTTCTTCTTGTGTCATAAGTTTCTTCTGCAACTCTTAAAGTTGTAGCTAAGGCGATTGCAGCAGGTAAATTTTTTGTTCCTGATCGATATCCATCTTCTTGTCCACCGCCGAAAAAGACTGGGACTAAGTCGACATTTTTCCTTTTCACTAATAATCCAGATCCCTTTATTCCATGTAATTTATGAGCAGAGAAGGAAATTAAGTCGCAATATTTATAGTTCTGTTTGACCTTAGATAGGGCTTGAGTTGCATCACAGTGGAAAAAAGCATTAGAGTTTTCTTTAACTGTTTTCGATAAATTTTCAATGTCAAATATTGAACCGACCTCATTATTAACTCCCATAATAGAGACCAAGATAGTATCATGGCGAAGTTTTTTTCTTAATTCTTCAATGTCTATTCCATCTTTATTAACACTTAAATATGTTATTTCAAAGCCATTTTTTTCTAAATGCTTAAAGACTTCAAGAACAGATGGGTGTTCTACTTCGGTTGTAATGATATGTTTTCCACGTTTATAGTAGCGATTTGTAATGCCTAAAATAGAAAGATTATTGCTTTCAGTAGCACCACTAGTAATAATAATTTCTTCGGGAGAAACTTCGGTTGGTGCAAGATATTTGGCGATTTGTTTTTTAGCTTTAATATATAGTCTCTCACTATCTTGGCCAAATCTATGCTTAGAAGAAGCGTTGCCAAAATTATCTTCCAAAGCTTTTTTATAGCTATTTATCACTTCTTTATCAACGGTTGTTGTTGCTGCATTATCAAAATATATCATACTTTACCTCTTTTAATTCATTATATGCTCTATGAAAAAATATCAAGAGGCGATATCCGGTCTAACCTTTTTAATGACATTTACAGTCTCGTTAGTTGCTCTTGCAAAGTCAGCTTCAAAAAATGATTTTTCAGCAATGATTAAACTTTTATTAACTTCAGAATAAGCTCTTCTAAGTCTATTTCCATGGACTATAGATTCTTCACCACGCTTGGCGAGAGTTATTTGAATATTCATTTCTTTAACAAATGCATCAATATGATTCTTAGCTTGATTATGTATTTCTAATAGTTTTATGACATCGATTGGAATGTTTGTAAGAACTGCATCTTCTTGTGCTAAGTATTCATATGCTTGCTCAAAACTTAAAGAAACTTCATCGTTAAGCGCCTGTACATGAAGATTTCTAACATTATATTCGGTTTCTTTTAAAGTCAGATAGTTTTGCTCAATGCTACTAAAAACCATTTCAGTGTTTTCTTTTAATGAACGAAGGTAAGTGTGAAAATCATTAAGCGTCTTTTCAATTTTGCTCATTTCAATTTGAAGGTCAGTCATTTTCTTTAATAGAATAGAGTATGGCTGCTTAGTTGATGAATGTACAAACGAATCAAGTGTCCTTTTTATTGCTGACATGCGATTAATATCATCTTTAATTAAATTTATTTGCTGTAAATAAGAATCGTTGATAATGTAGACCTCTTCATATTTTGGAAGATTGCGATTTAGTTTTGCAAAGTTTTTTTCAAGTCCATATGTATTATCAGTTGTATTTTCACGTTCTTTTTCAAACTTTTCTTTTGCTTCAATCTCTTTTTGAAAATCAGAAATGAAACCATCAAGAGTATCAATTATAGAATCTACTTCTTCTTTTATATCGCTTACAACTAAATTCTTTAAACTACCCTCCATCTCTTTTAGTCGATCATTAATTTTTTCAATGGTTGAATTAAAGTGGATATGATGAAGAGGATAGTTTTCATTAGTCATTTCTTCATATTTTACAGTTAATTCTTTAATTCTTTCAGGTATAACAGCCTTAATAAGAGTATTATAAAAAGGAAGAACTTCCATAATTTCAAAGAGAGCAGAGATTATGTTTTTTAAATCAGAAATTATTGCGTTAGCTTCTTCGTAATTAGCACCATCGACTAAATCTTCATATTCATATAACTTAGAATTTATTTCAGAAAAGATAAGTGAAAATGAATCTCCAAGTCCTTTTAATTCAGTTGAATTCTTTGAAACGCTTTCCTTAATACTTCTAAACTGTTCCTTAACACTAAGAGAGTTAGTACGACATAAATCATCTTCTTTAAGTATATCAGATAATTCGTCATTAAGTTTTTTAACATTCTTCTCGTAATCTTGTATATTTATTCTGGCGGTTTCAATCTTGACTTTAATATCTTTAAATGCTTTTTCGCTAATCAAAGATTCAAGTGTTCCGATTGCTTGATCACAAGGTAAGTCGAAAACATCCATACAATTTGTGTAGCTTATTTCAAATTGATCATAGATATGTAAGTAGCGAGAATTTTTCTTAGAAATAAACTCAATTCTAGTAATCATATTGTGACAATCAGCTGTTAATAACTCGTGTATGTTTCCGTGTTTAACTCTCAAATCTTTTACTTGTTTTCTATATCTTTTTCTAGACCACAAGAAAATAAAAATTGCAAAAGAAAAGAGAATTACTAAGACTACAACAAGAATTATAATCCATAGATAATCAACGATAAAATTACTATAAATACGGTTTCCTAACACTAAACTCACCTCGAACAATAAACATTATAACAAAATATCTTTTAAATAAATATATTTATTTAAATATTTTATCTCACCCTAACTTCCTCCCACGCCCCCGAGGGAATCGCCCCTGGCAGCGGACGAAATGGGGTGGGTGGAAGCGCGGGAGCGCCAATTAGAT
>CAOSOP010000085.1 GCA_948525355.1 uncultured Bacilli bacterium
AGACAAGGTTAATGGATGAAACAATATTCTATAGTGGAATTAACCTTATAAGAAAGGGATTAATTCAAAAATCAGCAACACTTTAGTTTATTATTCTGAATTGACCTGCAATAGGCTATATATCATATTAGAATTAGAATTAATCCATGGTGAAAGTGCCACCCAACCTCTTGACGTGAATGCATAACGGGCTGGAGCACCCCCACTTCCTCCCACGCCCCCTCCTCCTCCGCCTACGGCTACGGACTCGGGGGCGTGGGAGGAAGTGGGGGCGAGTTATCACTATTAACTTAAAGATTTTCAGCATTCATAAACTTAATAAATGCTTCATTAAATGCTTTATAATATGCTTTACCCAAATTTGCTGCTCCTAAAAGCGTACCTCCGAAATGACGTGCTATACAGACTCCTATATTTTTAATGCCATTTCTCTCTAATACTAATAATATTTCATTTGCGGTTTTTATCGGTTCCCTATCATTAGAAGCTACTGTAACATTTGAACCATTATTATCTATATAACTAGCGATGACTAAAACATGCTTAATCTTTTTATGCAAACAAATAGTTTCTTTTTTTAATTCATCTAATGCTTCCTTGCTATTAAGCGATTTTATATTGCAGTAGAATACAGATCCCTTTTCTTTATAAACCCCTTGATAAATGTTACAACTCATTTTTTATTCACTTTTTTATTCAAGCCAATTAAATATTTCTTTTGCTTTTCATCTAGTTCCTCAAATACGCTTGATGTATTAGCAAACTCTAAACAAGAAAAATATTTAAATCCCATTGCAACCGCAACTTCGGCAGATGCTAATGTTTTTAAAGTTATAACAATAGGCTTCTGATATGAGTTATAAATATTATCCATCAAAATAATATCTGCTTGAGCTCTCTTGTTTCTCTTTAAATCATTAGCCATACTTCCTGCTAAAACAAATGTATCAAAAATACGTAAAAGGTTGCTTTGAAGTGTTACTGAAGGAACATCTTCAAACGATAATCCTATTGAATAACCTAAGACCTTAATTTTCTTTAATTTTTCTAAAATATTATCTTTGTTATCAGCGTAGAACTGAATTTGATCACAATCAAACAAAAGCATCAATTTCTTATTTCTAGTATCAATAGTTTTTTCTAAAAGCAATTCTAATATTTCGACATTAGTTTGCATTATTACTAATTCATCACCTCTTGCTGTCTTACGATAATCAGATAAAACAATGTCCATAATGGATTGCAATAGGTTTAAATTACTAGCATCTTTAATGATAGAATTAAATTCTTTATATGTTGTGCCAAACGGAACAATATTTAATATATAACTATTAATTGTCGAATCACTAAAAGAGATTATAGGTGTGAAATAATATCTAAATGCCCTGTTGTGTATTATACTTGCCAATTCATTATAAGCAAGTGAAGATGATAATGATAGTTTATTCGAATTTTCTTCATAAAGTGCTACAGATGTTTCATAATCATTTTCTGCATAGCTGACCATATCTCTACAATGAGCGATAAAAGTTTTCATATTTGTTAAACTAGGATCAAACATCGTGCCGCCAATACAAACTCCATAATCATCATCGACAGAATTCATTGTGAGGTAACCATTAATTTTTTTAACCAATTCATTTGCCAATGAAAAGAACTGTGATCTATTAGCAACAGCAGTATCAAATATAAATATTTCATTAATATCTGTCAAACAAGCACATCTAGTTTCTTTTAAATAAGTAGAAAGAAGATTCATTGCTTGAATCGTTAAAGCACCTAAACTATACTTCTTTGAAGCATTTAATACACTCTGTTTAAAGTATAGTCTGATCAAGCAGCCTGATCCTCTTTTTTTATTCGTTTTTACCAATTCATTATACTTTGCTTGAATGACATCATATGGTAAAAGAAATCTCTGACCATTATGCCTAGTCGATGATGCTGATAGTCTAGGCAATAAATGAGACTCTAAGTGAATTATTTTCTTTTCTTTATTAACACTAGTTACTTCTAGCAAAACAAATTCTGTTTTATTGCTCTTGCTCTCTTTAATATGAGACTCTAAGAAACCTTTAGTTCCTTCTGGATCAGCTAAAAGAGAATCAATCCACGATTCAACCGTCTTTAAACGAGTGGAATCAAATTGTTCATAAAATTTATATAGTGGTATTGTTTTAACATCACGCATTCTTTGCTTATCAAAGCTTTTCATCACTTTATTTTTCAAATCCAAAATATAAATTCTAGTATTCTGTGAAGAGATTAAACTCTGCTTTCTTCTTCTTTTTTTAAATATTAAAACAAAAGAAATAACAATAAAGATGATAATAATCACTACCGCAATGCCTAGTGCTAACATCCATATTCTTTCATCTTCACTGAACTCATCAATAAATCCTACTAGCATTTCATTCATCATATTTCAACTCTCTTTATATATTATACCATCTAATTAGAACTTAATCTAAATATGTTATAACTTCATCATGCTCTGGAGAAGAACTTGTCAAAGCATGTAATTCATCTAAAGTATCATTAAGGTCATGAGTTTCACACTTAATAATATATACATCACCCGCATGAATAAGTCTTTCACCACCTTTATCATTACGAGTCACAACTTGTCCTTCTTTATTGACCTTAACTATTTCATCAACTTGACATCCAGCTGGCCATAAAATATCTCGAACACTTCTTCCAGCAACAAAAGATCCATTATCAATTATTTCTTCAATTCTTACATGAACTGCCTTCTTTCCTTTATTTGCACTCTTAATACTTCCTTCAAGCAATTCATCATACAAAGGTTTTATACCAAACAGTTCAACAATGAAATATGCAATTACAACTACAATAGCAGTCTGTAAGAAACCATTTAAATATTCACCAGTTATTTCACAAACTAGAATTATTCCAGTCAAAGGTGCACGAACTATAGCAGCCATCATAGCCGACATGGAGATTGCAACAATCATCGAAGCATACTTAGCATCCATACCCATTGCTTCAAATGCATGTGAAAATACGCCACCAACCAGTGCACCGACTACAAGCATAGGAATAAATAAACCACCAGTAGATCCAGAATTACTGCTCAAAGGAATCAGCACCACTTTTAGTCCTAGAATAACTAAAATAGCACTGAGCGCCAAGTTTCCAGAAAGGATTTCTTTAATAACTCCACTACCGCCGCCAAGTACACTAACAAAAAACACACCAATTAATCCAGTAGAAATATAAGCAATCAATAAACGATAAATCCTTTTTATTTTCAAACGATCGTATAAAATACGAATATAAGAAAGAACAATAGAAAATACAGTTGCTGATAAACCTATACCAATTCCTAACAAAAGCAACATCCAAATAGAATTCATTGGAAGTGTAAATATTCCACCTTCAACTGAAAAGATATAGAAGAACTCACTTTCTTTAAGCCCTGTCCATAAATTGAGACATCTGCTAGTTAATACTGCAAATATAACCGTCGAAGCAGTTGAAAGAAGAATGGTTGGAGAGAATCTTTTATGTCCTTCTTCAAGAGCAAAAATCAAGCCAGTTAATGGTGCATTAAACGCAACAGCTAATCCGGCCGAAGCACCAGAAGTAATAGATAATCTATTCCACGCTCTTGAACGCCACTGTATTTTTTCTTCAACTGAGTTAACACAATTACCGACAATTCCGCCTAATTGTACAGAAGGTCCCTCAGATCCAAGTGGAAGACCAGAAAAGAATGTTATAAAACTATAAATAATTGTTCCAAAGAACATTTTAATCTTTTTATACTTAAGTTCTCCTCTCATAACACCTTCAGTATAAGGAATTCCTGAGCCTGCCATTTCAGGAATAAACTTAAGAAGCAATGCCATTATAACAGCTATTAAAGCAACTCCAACAAGAAGCAAAGGCAAAAAAGCAATGTTTTTATGCACATAAGAATATATTTCCTTAGAAAACTCCATGATATGCTCAGCACAAAAATTATAGCCCCAGACTATTACACCAACTATTATTCCAATTATTAGGCCATTAAACAAAATAGGAAGAATAGTATTTAAAAAATACTTTATAAAACTCTGTCTGATTCTAAAAGGCTTAGTCTTTAAATCCATTTTACAACTCCTTAGAAATACAATCAGAATAGAAATCGCTAATTTTACTCATAACCTTGTCATCAAATTCAGTTAAGAGCTTAAAATCAATCTCATCAGTATCATTTGTAGTTAATTGAGGATCAACTTTCCTTTTTCCAGTTTTAGTTACTTGATCATACTGCGCAGCTAAAACAGAGATATTTGGTCTGTGATATCTATCTGTAACAATAAGATACTCAAAGTTCTTACGTTCTGCTAATGCATTCTTTATTCTAACAAAGTTCTTTTCATAATCAACTACACCATCTCTATCACCAGTTATTAAAAAATAAGGAACTTCACAACTACTAATAGACTTTATAGTATTAAGTCCGACATTCTTTCCCATCCTTTTTTTTAGTTTTCTAAATATCATCTTTTTTTCTAACTTGCTTCTAGTGTAATTTTTAATATTATCAAATAAGAATTCTACTTCTTCAACAAATGGAGCAAGAGCAACTACACCTTTAATGCTTTCATCACTATAAATACTAAAAATATTACTAACTGCAAATGCCCCCATTGAATGACCATATAAAAGTATTGGAAGAGAATTTATTGTTTCAATTGTTTTTATATATTCTAATGCAGATTTTAAATCCACTGTTCCATGTGATAAACACACAATATTACTTCCTTCAGACAAATTACATCCAGCATTATCATAAGCAAATACCTTATAACCATTTTTAACAAAATAGTTTATCTCACTTGTATACTGTTGATGACCAGGTCCTAATCCATGTGAAAGAACAACTAAGGCTTTACATTCACTATTTTTTTCAGAAGAATAAATAAATCCATTCAATAAAGCACCTTCAGCATTTTTAAATTCGATTGCTTCAGTTTTCAAACCATCAAAATCTTCTGCTACAAAAAGTTTAATATCTGGATCAACATCATAGCGATGATCGAATAATTTCTTCATTATCATTTTAGAAATAATCTGAAGAGAAACAAAATATAATATAATTGCTATAATAAACAAACCTGCAATGATTGAAAAGGCAATAATATAAAACAACATTTTTATACACCTCCAGTGAGATATGATATCACTCAATGTGATTTCTTTCAATAATTATATAATACATAATATATATATTTATATACTTAGAAACATCAAAAAACTTTTCCAATTAACAAGAATTATTTGTTCGCTTCGCCTTTTTGCGGCGGGTTTTGGGGCCAATTTGATGGGTGATTTAT
>CAOSOP010000086.1 GCA_948525355.1 uncultured Bacilli bacterium
AGTGGCATAAAATACCCTGAAAATTGGCCGGAAAAGGGCCCGCAAAAAGGCGAAGCAAACAAAAAACGGAAGTATACATTTAACTCCCGTTGTGTTCTTGTTCTTTTATCTCATATAATGAGAAGCAACTCCTGCACCTTCTTCGTCAGCTTTTGCTTTTCTATAAAGTCTTCTTGCTTTAAGTCTCATAACTGCCATAAATACTATAGCGACAGCAGCTATTACAAATAATATTATTGAAGAAAGATAATATCCAAATTCACGCTTAACTTCGGAATGTCTTATTATGCTTACATAATCTGGTAAAATTGCATTACCATAGAATTCAAAATTAGTAACTTGAGTTATTAATACACCAGAAGTAATTAATACTGCTGCACCAATCAATCCAAATAGCACGGAGAACTTACTGCATAAAAATAATAAAATTGTTAAAGTGGCTAATATAAATGGAATAGCCATAATTATATTGAACTTAGCAACTTCTACTATTCCAATAGATAATTCAGGAAAATCAACAGAAAATCCGAACATAAAGGCATAACCATTTGGTGTAAATGTTGATCCTGCTTGAGTAGTTATTCTTAACATTGGGAACGCAAGACAAATGTAAAATAGTCCTAATAATAAACTACATATAATTCCATACCATGGTGAGTAGAAATCTCTTATAGAAAGTTTTTCGTTAAGTTTCATGTTAACCTCCTTTTATTATTTTAGCAAATTAATATAAAAAACTACACTTTTTTTATACTAATATTGATACTTTCAATATTTTTCTTTTCAATTGGCATGATGTAATATGTATATTCTTCATCATCATAACTAGCAGAACCATCTAATATCGCATCATTTTCTATTGAGAAGGAAAAATTTATTTGAGCTTTGTTATACCTAATTTTCGTTAATTTAGATAACTTCATAACACTACCCTTAAAAGAAATAATCATCAATGAAGAATCACTATAATACGATAAACCTGTCTCAAATGGTAGAGATACATTTAACTCTTTCTTTAGTAATTGTTCATCTTCTTCGCTCTTAACCTCTAAATATTCTACTTTTTCACTTATATCCTTTATATCACCATAATCTCTTATGCCTTCGATTGTCAATTGAGTCGATAGTGGATTCAAAATGTTTTTCATTGAATGGCAGAGGACTTTATTGTATGGAAAGAAAAACAAAAAAATCATATATCCTATACCAGCGACAATTAAAGCCAATGATGAAATAAATGCAATTTTCTTTGTTTTCATATAATTATTATACACAAATATATATATCTATAAAAGAAATATATTATTCCACCTCTTGCTTTAAACACAGGTTATAAAACTTACCTTTCTTTTTCATAAGTTCTGCATTAGTTCCACTTTCAATTATTCTTCCTTTTTCAATAACTATGATAAGATCAGAGTTTCTAGCAGTAGATAATCTATGGGCGATAACAAAGAATGTCTTACCTTTAACAACTTTATCCAGCGCACTATTAATTAGCATTTCTGTTCTCGTATCTATAGAAGAAGTTGCTTCATCTAAGATTAAAATTGGTGAATCCTTCATCGCAACTCTTGCAATCGCAAGAAGTTGCTTTTGTCCAATTGATAAGATGGAATCAGCACCATTTAACAAAGTATAGTATCCATTTGTAAGTTTATCGACAAACTTATCAGCGTGAACTAGTTTCAAAGATTCTATACATTCATCATCACTTGCTTCTAATCTTCCGAATCTTATATTTTCTATTAAAGGTTTTGAAAATAAATCCGTATTTTGTAACACAAGTGATATAGAGTACCTTAAATCCTTATAATCTATATCACGAATATTAATCCCATCGATAAATATATTTCCACTATTAATATCATAAAACTTTGTTAATAAACTTATTATTGTCGTTTTTCCAGAACCCGTTTGTCCAACGAGCGAAATCTTTTGCCCTGGTTTAGCAATAAATGAAATATCATCTAAAACTATTTCACCTTCTTTATATCCAAAAGAAACATGATCGAATATCACCTCTCCTCTAGCCTCTACTTTTTCTTCACCATTAACCCAATAATACTTTCCATCAATCTTTTTAAAACTATATTGTTCATCACTTCTTTTTTCGCGTTCTAAATCTATTATACCGAATACCCTTTCTATACCCGCAAGTGCTGCTTGAACAATATTTAATTGATTTGTAGTTCTATTCAACGGACGATATAGCTGATTAATAAAAGTTAAGAAAACCGAAAGCGAGCCAATGGACATAGGTAGCCAATCTATTTTATAAACACTTGATAATAAAACTCCTACAATAATGCAAACAACAAGAATAATAGTAGAATAGTTTTTTACTACAGGTATTCCTATATGTGAATAGAAAGAAGATTTAATAGACTCGTTAGTCATTCTTTCAAGAATCACATTAAATTCCTTTTCAACATCATCCTCTTTATTAAAAGATTTAATTATTTTCTGTGAGAAGAACACTTCTTCAACATATCCATTCATTTCTCCCATACTCTTTTGAGTCGCATCAAAATTCTTATGTGCTATTTTTATAAATCTTTTTATTAAAAGAATCATTATTGGTAACAAAACCACTACAATAAGTCCAAGTAACCAGTTGACTACAAAAAGCATTATTAAAATACCTAAAACTAATACAGAACTAGTCAAAATTTCCAAAAATGAATTAGTAAAAGCTTCATCAACCAAATTCAAATCATTAGTAAAACTGCTCATCGTTTCACCAGAATTAACTTTATCAAAATACTTTAAAGGTAAATCTTGAATTCTTACAAATAAATCCTCTCTAATTTTATTAACAGAATATTGTGCTAGTTTAATCATTAATAAAGTTTGTAACACTGCTAAGCAAAACGAAGCAATGTATATTCCAAATAGTATTAAAGATATAGTCATTAAAGATGTTAATAACTGATTATATGATATTAAACCATTTAAAGCTGGATCAATATAATCATCAATAACTGGTTTAAGCATAAATGTTCCAAATAAACTAATTCCTACATTTAAAAAGGCAATACAAATAACAATTACCGTCATCAGTTTATGATATTTAAGATAGGAAAACATTCTGATTAAGACTTTTAAAGGATGTTTGGCCGTCGCATATCTCTTACTCATAATCACTCAACCTCTTCTGACTCTCATACATCTCTTTATACACACTAGATTTTTTTAACAATTCTTCATGGGTATCTATTGATTCAATCAATCCATTGTTTAAAACTATAATTCTATCAGCATTTTTTACACTCGAAATCTTTTGAGAAATAATAATTACTGTCATATCATTTTTATTCTCATAAATAGAATTCTTTATTTTTTCTTCTGTTTCTGAATCAACAGCACTTAAGGAATCATCAAGTATTAATATTTTCGGCTTCTTTATCAATGCCCTAGCTATGCAAAGTCTCTGCCTTTGTCCACCAGAAACATTTAAACCACCCCAAGATAATTTAGTGTCCAATCCATCTTTAAAAGAATACACAAAATCACAAGATGCAATTTTTAATGCCTCATCTATTTCTTTATCAGTAACATTATCATTCCCAAACAATAAATTTTCTCTTATTGACTTAGAAAACAAAACACTCTTTTGTGTGACAAGACCTATATTATTACGCAGCGTTCTAACATCATAATCTTTTATATCATTATTAGAAATTTTAATGCTACCACTAGATGAATCATATAGCCGAGGAAGTAAAGAAATCAAAGTAGATTTTCCTGAACCTGTACTACCAACTATTCCGATAATTTCTTTAGATTTTATTGAGAAAGATATAGGACCTAAAGCAATTTTATTCTTATCATTTGAATATGAATATGTAACATTTTCAAATTCAATTGAACCTTCATCAACTGATAATTCGTTGTTACTATCAAAAGATTTTAAACTCTCATCATCACTCTCATTAAACACTTCATTTATTCTTAAAAAACAAGCATATGAATGTGCCATATTTATTGCGATTCCAGAAATCATATTAAATGACATCAATACTATCGTTGTAAAATTAATAAAACTAGCAAGTTTTCCTGTTGTAAAAGATTCAACATTAATAACATCGATTCCTCCAATCCACAAAATCAATGCTGTGCAAATGTTTGCACCAAACAAGATTAACGGAGTATTTAAACTAGCCAATTGATGAGCTTTTCTATTTAAAACCATAAACTCATCATTAACATTTTTAAAATCAGTGATTTCATACTTTTCTCTAACAAAAGACTTTACAGTTCTTATTCCATTTATATCCTCTTCAAGTATTTTATTAATATCATCTAAAGCTACTTGCGATTTCTTAAATCTCGGCGAGGCAAGAATAATAATAAGAATAATTGAAACAAACAAAACTATACAAACTGATAAAACAATTAAAGCAAGCTTAACATTATAAATAAACATAAATGAAGACCCAACAATAAGCATTAATGGCACCTTCAATCCAGCCCTAGTTAAAAGAGTCATCATTTTTCTAATAACATTAACATCTAATGTAATTCTTGTAAGCAATGTTGGAACTCCATATTTCTCTAAACTCGTAGATGATAGACTTTGAACTTTATGAAATAAATCTTTTCTTAAATCTTGACAAAATCTATTAGCGATTTTAACACTACAAGACATTGATATGATGCTAAACAAAACTGCCAAAAGAGTCATACCTAATAAAATAGAACAAGCTATTAAACAATAATTAAAATCACCTTTTTTGACACCATTATCTAAAACAGCAGCCATTATAAAAGGTTGCATCATTTCTAAAATGACATCTACAATTAGACAAAAGATGTCAAGCAATAACAAAGGTAATTGTCTTAAAATAAGTTTAAAGTAGTACTTCATAATTTAATTTTATCATAAACAGTAAATATGATGACATAAATAATAAATGAATTTGAAAATATTCTTATTGAAATGCAAAGCGACGATTGATAGAATAAATACGTAGGGGGAAAACTCATATGGCAAAAAAAGTTGTTGTTAACAAGGACGTTTGCATTTCCTGTGGACTTTGTACCACAATCGCAGCTGAAGTATTTGGCTTCGGTGATGATGGAAAAGCAGAAGTTATCTTAGGAACCGATGTTGTTCCAGCTGATCTTGAAGCTAGTGTTGAAGAAGCCGCTTCAAGTTGTCCAGTCGAAGCAATCGTCATCGAATAATAATTAAACTAATTGCACGAAAGTGCAATTTTTTTGTGTATTAATTTAATGCTTCGCCTTTTTGCGGCTTCACTTCCGGCCAAATAGAGGGGTAATTTATGCC
>CAOSOP010000087.1 GCA_948525355.1 uncultured Bacilli bacterium
TTTGGAGCATAAATAACTGGCCAAAAAACTACCAAGCGACCCAGCAAAAAGGCGAAGCAACTTATATTGTATTAATATACTTTATTGGAGTTTTTTCCTTAATTTCTCTACATGCTATGTACCCTGTAAAAATGGTTGTTATTATGCAAATACAAAATATCATCAAGTATGGAATTACACTAAGTTTAACCTCTCCACCAATTAATTCTTTAAGTGATTTGTTAAATATAATTTGTACAGCAAAAAGCATGAATACTGCGCTAATACTAGCAGCGGTTTCATATATAAATCCTATTGCAAAATACCCCTTTTTAATATCGCCTAGTGTTATTCCAAATGAAAGATTTCTAGCTATATTTTTCTTATCCTCAATAATAAAAAGTGATAGTGTAAATATCAGTAAAAAACATGATATTATAAATATTAATATGGTAAAAATAGTCAATGCTATGATGATTGGAAAAATACTATTATTCAGTGTTTTATATGTTTCTAGACCAGGTAAAGAAAAAAAGAAGTCTTTATTCTCTTTTTGTAATATTTCTTTAACTTCATTTAATTCTTTATTAGTTAAATCTAATCTATAACTTATATTAGTGATTTTACATCCACTATTGGTCTTTAAATGTTTAAGTGAAAATATTTGTAAGAATAAATCATCATGATAAAAGCAAGGTCTATTATCGTTAATTACACCGACGATATTTATAGTACCTTGTATAAATATCGGACGTAGAGCATTGCTTGTTTTTTCTATATCAGATAAAAAAGCATAGTGCAGCTTACTGTTCTTTTCACTGCTATATCCTAATTTTTTCGCCAATGCAGATGAAATTAATATTTCATTTTCATCACTAAACATTCGTCCATCAATTTTTTCACTATTATACGGTTTAAAAGTAGCACCATTTTGTTTTAAATTCGAATAGACATCACTGCTGATAACATCATTAATAGAGCTCATCGATAATTCTCTTAAATTTGTTAATGAATCATCGGTTGTACTATTATTATCAATAATATCGTTCAAAAGATTTTTCTTTAAAGAAAAGTACATTGGATTATTAAATCCATTAATTATTCCACTAGTTCCACTGAGATATAATTCTGATGAATAAAATCTATTTTTTATTTTATCAAAATACTTTTCTTCAAGATCCTTATTCGAACTCATTCTTTTAACCCTTGAGTTTTCAACGCCCAAACGTACATTCATAAAATGATTACTATTCATTTCTAATGGGTTAGGTAATAGCATATAGTTTTCAAAATCATTTCTCACTAAAAACTCCTTAATAAAATAGTTCATACTTTCTTCAGATAAAATCAAGCAAGTTTCCTGCTTCACCGTCCATGGATATTTATCACTTGATTCCTTATTCGTACTTATCTCAAGTTTCAATTCATTCTCAACAAAGTTTTGCACAAAATCATATTTATTATGAATGATGGTAACCACATCAGTTGATATCAATTCTTTTACAGTAAATATAACTTCATTCTCATATTTCCAAGAATTATTTTTCAAGTAGATACAAATCCTAAATCTATTGTTTTGAATTACCTTGTTTATACTTTTTATATCATTATCACAACCGATATAATTAGAAAAGTTGCTAACCAAAGTATTATCTGCCCCAATTATTACCTCATCATATTCTAAACTTTCAGTATTTATACTTTGTTTATCGTATAATTCATCAACATAGATTGTATTTATTAAATCATTAATTCTAAGCGACGAAGTAATGCTTTTATCATCATACAAAAAGTTAATTCTATTTTCATCTTTAAACATAGTCGTAAAATCACCAGAATAATACTTGGCAATTCCCTTAATTTCTTTATCAAAGCTACTCTTAATCAAGTTCAACCCCTTATAATCTATATCCGTTCTTTCATCATTTAAGATTTCCTCATTTTTTCTTTCTATCAACAATGAATCTTTATAAATGCTATTTGTTAGACTTGAAACTATATTTCCTCTAACATTTAGCAACAAAAAACAACTCATTCCTAATGAGAAAAAAGATACAGAAAGTGCAAGTAGATTCATAGTCAATCTTGATTTAAAAGCAAAAATCTTTTTTATTCCATTTAATATCTGATTAAAAAAACTTATATGCTTGACTTTATTATTTTGAAAACCAATGCATGATTTATACTTTTTATAGTTAACTTCAAAGTTCTTTATTGTTCCATCACTAATGTTAATAACATTATCTTCAGCACTTATCTCATCTTTTTGATGTGTTATAACTAAAACTAATGAATTAAGACTCTTTTTTCTTAATAACTCTATAACTCTTTCTCGATTACACTTATCAAGTCCATTCAGCGGTTCGTCTAATATATAAAGTTTAGCGTTTTTATATATGCACCTACCTATGCTAACTCTTTTCAATTCTCCTCCACTCAATGATTTGACTTTAAAATTTTCTTTTCCTTTTAAATCCAAATCATCAAGAATTCTATTTAATCGATTTTTATTTGCTCTTGAAGTATTGCTAATATAATCTGAAAATAAAATATTATTTTTAACACTTTCATTTAATTCAAGTTGATCGTCTTGAAATGCAATAGATATCTCCTTTTGCCTTAAAAGAACTTTTTCATGATAATTTAATTTTTTATACTCTCTATCATCAAATATTATTTCACCATTATATTCTTCATCAATTAAATCTATTATATTACATAGAGATGTTTTTCCAGATCCAGAATTACCTAAAATAAAAAACAAACCATTATTAGGAAAAGATATGTTTATATCCTTTAATACTATGTTATTATTATAACTTTTGCTTACATTTTTAAGTTTTAACATTATCTTTCTTCTCCTAACAAAACTGGAATACTTGTATTCCATAGACTCTTATACGATAGTCTTGCCCCAAAATAAGATGCAAAAAATGAAAAGCACGCCATAACTACATTTATCGGTGAAAATATTGGCATTTTTAAAAACATCGGTAAATTCATATTTTTTAATATAGCTGTACCCGATAAAGAAAATATTTGTTGAAAAAACAAAGAAATGATAAAAACTAGAACTGCAAATATATAGCTCAATGAAAAGTACACTCGCTTATATGAGCCTTTACCGATTTTAAATGCTTTAAATAAAGTCAATTTTTTCCTCTGCTCTTCATACAAAGTTTTTATTGTAATGACATAAAGTGAAAAAGAACAGATAAGAAGTAGGGATAAAAAAAGAATAAAAACACTGCTAATACTAGTAACTATCATTATAGAATTATCAATATTATCTAAAGCAATAGATTTCATTCGAAATTCATCTCTAAGCATCTTATTTAAACTAATTGGATCCGCAACATAGTAGTAACCATATTGTCCTCTAAATTCATCTTCTTCTATACTATATTTTTCAATTCTGTCAACAACTGAAATCGCCTCATTAGCTTTTATAGATAAATTATTTAAATAAATATTTTTTAAATAAGAAAACATCTCACTATAAGAATAATAAATAGCAGGTTTGGCAAATAAAGAAGTTTCATTTACAACACCTACAATACTAAAACTTATGTCTAAATCTAACGAATCAAAGATCTTTTCTTCTTTATAATAAGTCTTAATCTGCGCTTCAAATCTATTACTAAAAGAAAACGATTCAAATTCCTTAACTTTAAATCTTTTTATAAACTCGTTATTAACAACAACTTCATTATATTTTGTCGCCTTCCTCCCACGATCTACAAATCTTGAGCCTATATCTGGTTCAAACATACAAATCCTGTATTCACTATTTCTTTCATTAAAAACTTTTATGCTACTACCAAGTATTCCATCAAAAGAAGCATATTCTTCAAAATTTATTTCACCAACATTATTATTTAAATCATCTATGCTAGGATACTTAAGTTTTTCTAGAGTAAAGCCACCATTATCAATAACCTGACTTATCTTAGAAATTCTTGCAAAATTATAATTATAAATTGTTTCACTAGAAGAAATGAACATATTCTTACCAAAAACTGATACTTGAATAGATAAGGCTAGAATACCAAGAACAAGAGAAATAAATATAATTGCAACTATATTTCTTTTAGGTTTAAATCTAAACCATTTTAAAGTAATATTAAACGCTCTTTTGATACTTGTTTTCTTTAAATGCTTCGGCATGTTTTTTTTATCGCATATTAAATCATCTTTATCAGCTCTCATTTTCTTTTTTATAAATTTTCCATCTATAAACTCATAAACAAAATCGCCATAATCAAAAGCTAATTGTCTATTATGTGTAACCATGATAACTAAGCGTTCCTTAGATAATAGCTTCAATATCTTCATCAATTCTATGGACGAACTAGAATCCAATGAACCTGTAGGTTCATCAAGAAGAATAATATCTGTATTTTCAACTAATGCTCTAGCGATATTAATTCTGCCTTTCTCTCCACCTGATAACTCAACAACACTTTTATTAAGCATAGTTTTATCAAATTCAATTTTAGTTAATGCATCTCTTGCAGATATAATTGACTCATCATAATTGTGTCCTTTTAAAAGCAAAGGTAAAGCAACATTTTCCAATATAGAAAACTCATTTAGTAAAAAGCAATTTTGAAATACGAACGAAGTTGTCACATTTTTTCTAAACCTTATGCTTCCTTCCAAAGGCTTTAAATATCCAGCTATCAATGAAAGAATAGTCGACTTACCACATCCAGATTGGCCAAGAACAACTACAAGTCCACTATCATAACAATCAAAAGATACATCATCTAAAACTCTCTGATTATCGTGATATGAAAAACACAGATTTCTTACCTTTAATAGTTCCATCACTTAATATAGAAATTAAACTATTTCTTTGCTATACTTTTTTACAGATAAAATCATAGAGGTGATATATGAAAAATTATCCAGAATGGAATGATAGAGAAATCATTAATGATAGAGAGAACAGATTTTGTACTTGTTATAAAAACGATGACGGATCAATTTTCTATATTGAACCCGCTTTTTATACAACATTACAAAACTTCAAACTTCTTTATTCTAACCGTTATAATGATTTAATTAATAAAATGGATCAAATAGTTAGAAAGAACAAACTTGTAGTGTTTACTGCTGATGAGGATGAACCGCTAACAAAAATCGACGATTCAAGACATGCGATATTTTTAACAATAACAGATGTAGCCAATATGATAAAAGTTATTATATCTGATAATAGCCGCGGTTGCGATTACGGCGACTAACTCACCCCCAACTATGGCGCCACCGAGGGAGCTTC
>CAOSOP010000088.1 GCA_948525355.1 uncultured Bacilli bacterium
TCAACGAGGTGGGTGGCGTTGGAGGGGGCGAGCTAGTTTAATATTGATTATTTTCAAACTCTTTAATTAAATTAACTCTCTTTTCATGTCTGCCACCTAAATGAGTAGCATTCAAAAACTCTCTAACTATTTTTAATGCTTCTTCATGTGACAAATACTTTGCACCCATAGAAAGCATATTAGCATCGTTGTGTTCAACAATCAAATGTGCAACTTCTTCGTTATAACCTATACCACAGCGAATTCCCTTAACTTTATTTGCCATAATGGCAACTCCTTCACCAGAAGTACATATAACTATTCCTCTTTCATAACTTCCGCTAGCAACTCCTTCAGCAACCTCTCTTGCAAAAATAGGATAATCACAACTATCTAAAGAATGCGTTCCAACATCATTAATTTCATACTCATCCTTTAACTGCTCTATTATGTAACTCTTTAATTCATAGCCCCCATGATCTGAACCGATTATAATTCTTTTATCTTTCATATGTTTCCTCCAATTCTTTAAATTCTATTCCCCCTTCTCTAATTAGTTTGATTTTTCCCAATTCACTTAAATCAATTATTGTCGAAGGTAAATCACTTTTTTTAACTTTTTCATCTATTAAAGCACTGATTTCATTATCAAATGTATTTATTATTTCTTCTGCGCTCTTACATGGGCTAGCACCAGATTTATTAGCACTAGGGACAAGAAGAGGTACACCTACATTATCGATAAAATCTCTAAGTTTTTTTAAGTCTGGGCAACGTATTCCAATCGTTTGATCAATGCTTTTAGCATGTGCTGGAACATCACTCCTCGCTTTTAAAATTACCGTTAATGGTCCTGGCATATATTTATTACATATGCGTTCAATTTTTTTATCAACAATAGCATATTTTTTTATTTCATTTACACTAGATATCATAAGTGTAAAAGCCTTGTTTTTTGGTCTATTTTTTATTTCAACAAGCCTATTAAAGGCTACTAAACTATCATATCTAACACCTAAACCATAAACCGTCTCTGTAGGAAAAGCTATAACTTCTCCACTTTTAACCAATTCCACAGATTTTTTATCATCAAACTTTAATATTTCCATTTTAAAATAGGTCCTTTATTTTAATTAAAATAGGGCAATAAAATTGCCCTTATTTAATACAAATTATTTTAAATTTTCTAATGCTCTTGCTTTAACTTTTTCAAGCATTGAACTAACGAACTGTTTTAAATCAATGCGTTTATTTACCATATGATTTACTAAATCAAATGCTGTATCTGCTGCATATAAAGCATTTCCCGCTTCAGATAAAGATACATATACGGATAACATTGAATTGATGATATCATATCTAGAATCAACATCTAAATGAACGATATCTTCTTCATCAAATATATATCCTTCACCATCAAAATGAACAGCATATATATGTTCTGGGAAATAGTCTTCAAGTTTGCTCAAAGCTAATAATAAAGCCTTTAATGAAATAATATGCTCTTTATTTCTATCGAGTGGTGAATATGTATAAACAATATCTGGTTTGTATGTAAAGAGCAAATCGTAATAATCATTAACAAGTTCTTCATTAACTCCTTCAAGTTCACCATCATTTAACAAATACAATGCTTGGTATGAGCCGATATTTGCAGCTTTAATTGATTCGTGCAAACGAACAGAAACCATATCATTTTCTGAATATGCTTCATAATCTCCACAAGGTAAGACATCATGAGGAGTTCTAGTAATAACACCTACGAACGAACGATTTCCTTCGCAAAGAATATCACTGATGTGTGCACTAGATATAACTTCAATTTCACCAGCTTCAACTGCAAAACCCATAGCAACTTGCTTACCCTTTTTATTACTTGTGGGAATATACTTCATCGCTCTACTATTTAATGACATAAAAAACCTCCATGTTTAGTTAAATATAGTATATCATTTCCAAAGCAAAATACAAAAAATATTTTTATTATTGCATAAAAAATAGTGTTTTTATGACAAATGACAAATTATTCGCTCCTCTTTAAAGTGTAAATTCTTATTAAAACTATTTCATCTAATACAGTGTTATTACTACTTCATGTGCACTTTACATCAATTAATATTAGTGTAAAATATATTAATACGAGGTAATAATATATGTCAGAAAATAATTGCAATAAACTTTATGAAGAAGCAAATGAACTCTATAGAGAGAAAAAATTTACTGAGGCAGTAAAACTATATAAGGAGGCGGCCGAACTTGGTAGCGTTGAGGCTACTTATATGCTTGGTATTTGTTATAACTACAATCTTGGTGTAGATGAACCTGATGAGAGCGTAAGAGGAAAAATTGCGAGCAAGTATTTTATTAAGGCTGGTGATAATGGTCATGCTGATGCACAATGCTTTGCAGCACTCTGCTATCTACACGGAATTGGAGTAGAAAAAGATGTCGAAACTGCCATTAAAAGATTTGAAGACTCTGCTAAAGGTGGGTGCACTCAAGCTATGAATAATCTAGGATATATTTATGAAAATAATTTAAATTATACCGAAGATGAAGAACTGGAAGAAGAGGAAGTGGCTGAAAATTATCAGCTTGCTTTTGACTGGTATATGAAATCTGCTGAGAAAAATGACCCTACTGGTCAATTAAGTGTGGGAAAATGTTATTACTATGGCAGAGGAGTTGAAAGAAATATTGCTGAAGCTATTAAATACTATACTCTTTCCGCTCAACAAGGACTTGCTGATGCCTTATTCCGTTTAGGCGAATGCTATGATGATGGCGAAGGAGTAGAAAGTGATGAAATTGAAGCCTTTGAATTATATAAACAAGCGGCACTAAAAAATCATCCAAAGGCCCAATGCTATGTTGGATATGCATATGAATATGGTAATGGTGTACCTAAAGATATGAATGAAGCACTTAGATGGTACAACCTCTCAGCACAGAATAAATACTTCCAAGCATACTGCAACCTTGGTTGTTGCTATGAAGAAGGTAGAGGTGTTAAAAGAAATATGCAAAAAGCTATAGAGATGTATGAAGAAGGTGCAAAACTTGGTAGCGTAATGGCGATGTATAATCTTGGAAATGTCTATGCTTTTGGAAAAGGTGTCAAAGTTAATAATGAACTCGCCGTAGAGTTTTATGAAAGAGCTGCACAAAATGGCATGCCAGAAGCACAGTTTAATCTAGCACAACATTTATATGAAGGAAAAGGTGTTGAACAAGACTATGAAGCCTCAGCATATTGGTTTTTAGAGGCAGCAAAAAATGGTGATAGTGATGCTCAATGCAAAATTGGTTCTTTCTATATGAATGGAATAGGCGTTGAAGAAGATCCAGAACTTGGTTTTAAATGGTTTATGCGCTCTGCTAAACAAGGTGACTATGATGCACAATATTCAGTCGGCGTTTGCTATGAAGAAGGAATAGGTGTCGAAGCTGATATAAACTCCGCCTATGATTGGTATTCTCGCGCTGCAGCACAAGGACATTCAGGTGCTAAAAAAGCTATGAAAAGACTTAAATAGAAACGATGGATATGGATTTCAACTGGAACGATGGATTAATAAAGCTTCAGTATAATGAGAACTACAAAAAAGGAAATATTAACAAAGAGAATAAAAACAAAACAAGTAATATCGATACTTTAGCATTATGTAAAGAAGCTGCTGAACTTTATGATAAAGGTAAATATCTAGAAGCACTTAAAAAATGGAATTATGCATCAGAACTCGGTGATGCACATGCTTTTTATTGCTTAGGACTTTTTTACTTAGACGGCGATATCGTTGATAAAAACTATGATTTAGCATTTGAATATTTTTTCTATTCTGCTAGTTGCGAACATCGCCGTGGTCAGTATGAACTTGCCATGTGCTATAAAGATGGAATTGGAGTAGAACCTAATTTTGATCTTGCATTCAAATGGTGTCAAAAATCTGCCGAAAACGATTACGACTATGCACAGTATCAGTTAGCGCTCTTTTATAAAGAAGATAAAACACTGCCATTTGCCGATAATAAAATGGAATACTGGTTCGCTAAAGCTCATAAACAAGGTTTTGCACCCGCAACTTGTGAATTAGGCGAATGTTATTTAAATGGAATTGGAGTTAATAAAAATACTGATGAAGCTATAAAACTATTCAATCTTGCTTCTGAACAAGGATATGTTCATGCAAATTATAAATTAGGTGAATGCTATGAGAATGGTTTTGGTGTTACAAAAGATTTGAAAACAGCAATTACTTATTATGAAAAAGCTGCCGAACAAAATGATGCTGAATCAAATTATAGATTGGCAAAATGTTATGAAGATGGTATAGGAGTTGAATGCGATTTAGAAAAATCAACTCAATACCTTTTTGTAGCTTCAGAATGTGGCCATGCAATCGCACAAAACTTATATGGCTGGTGCTTTGTTGTTGGAAAAGGTGTTAAACAAGATTATTACGAAGCCGTAAGATGGTTTCGTCGATCCGCTAATCAAGGATATTCACGTGCACAATTCAATCTAGCAATGTGCTATACAGAAGGTCAAGGTGTTATACAAAGTACATCTAAAGCGTTCATGTGGTATTTAAAAGCAGCCGAACAAGGTGATGATAGAGCTCAACTAAATGTCGGCTGGAGTTATCAAGTTGGTAATGGAGTTAAAGTTGATGGAAAACAAGCATTGTTTTGGTTACTTAAATCAGCAAATCAAGGAAATGCACAAGCACAAAGTGATGTAGGATATTGTTATGCAAATGGGATAGGTACAAAGAAAAATAAAGCCAAGGCATTTGATTGGTACCTAAAGGCAGCCGAACAAAACAACATAATGGCAATGTATAATATTGGATGTTGCTATCGAAATGGTGAAGGTGTAAAAAAGAATGCCAAAAAAGCGGAAGAATGGTATATGCACGCTTACGAAAACGGAAGTTATGATAGCATAATTGCACTAGGTTGGATGTATGAAAAAGGAATAGGTGTAAAGAAAAATTTTGATAAAGCTATAGATTGTTACAACAAAGCATCAACACTTGATGAGGAATCTGCTTCACACTTTCTACAAAGAAAGAAAATTATAAAATACATTAATAAAAAAGCTTTAAAATAATATAACCATCTCGCCCACACCTCCTCCTCCACCACCGAACGAGCCCCCTTCGGGGCGAGTGAAGGTGGTGGAGGCGGAGGTGATGTACCTGCACGAAATGACTTTACATCGCGCAGTCTATTTACTTTCTCGCCATGGA
>CAOSOP010000089.1 GCA_948525355.1 uncultured Bacilli bacterium
AGTCAAAAGGGCTCTGGCACTACGCTTCCGAATTGGCCCCAAAGCTATCAACAAGTGTCGCAAAAAGGCGAAGCCGCTTTATTCATAATCCAGTTCTTTAACTGCCTTCTTTCTTCTAAGCATTAAAATAGTTGGAAATAACACTACAATAAATCCAATAACGTAAGAAATTAATAATCCGATTAGTTTTGACCAGTATGGAACAAATGATTTTGACAAAGTGCTTATAGAACTAATACCTGGATCAAAATTTGTTATGATGCTTTTAGTAATAGAAGGCACAACAAAAGGCCCAATAATTATAGATAAGATAAGTGGAATAAATAGTATCATTGAAGTCATGACAACATAAACAGAATTAATATGGCTTTGTGCTTTGCCAGTTAATATAAACAGCGAATAGTTTTTGTAACTCTTTTTATTAACATTATGTAAATATATTATGTCTGAAAATAATGATATGATTACAAACACACTTGATACTAATATTGATAAGTTTTTAATTGTTTTTGCTTGAAGATGATACTCTTCAAAACTTGTATATAATGACTTGTTTATATCCAATGCTCTAAGTTTTCCTGCAGTAAAATCATTCATTCTACTTTTTATTAAATCTTTTGAATAATAGAAATAATAATTAAAGTCATAATCATTCTTATTTGCTATTTCAACAATCTTGTCATAATACTCATCGCTAAAAAACAAGCCACAGTATTCAATTCTAGTGTTTTCTACTATTTCTTTTATAACAAATGTTTTATTATCGAAATCTTTAAAAAAATATGGATTATTCTCTATGCTTATAGTTTTTCCAACCATTTTTGAATAATCAAACTCATTATCCGTAAATAATAACCTTGATATGGCGATTTCATTTCCACTTAATGAAATGCCACTATCAGAAGGAACTTTTAATACTCTATTATAAAACTCAACTTTAGTATCATTAAAAGATGCAATTATCGACTCTTCACAATTTAACCATTTATAATCCTTTATGTCCATTACTTCATCTGGCATAATAGCATCAAATTGTCCACCATCATAAAATCCATCTACGATGAATTTTGTGCCATTATGACTTAGTATAAATCCTTTTTTCAACTCTCTATGGTAATAATCTTCAAATTTATTTTAAAAGTCATTAGAAAAATAAACAGGATAATATCCTTCATTGTTATTAAATTTTTCATACATTTTATTTACTTCATCATTTTCACAGTTAGATAAGAAAATGACTTGTGCTGGTAGGCGTTCATAATAATCAAACAGATATCGACTGGATAATAATATATCATCTTTAGAAGCATTCTCTTCTTCTAATAATTCTATATAACCTAAATCTCTCTTTCCTTCTTCATTTTTTACAACATGCAAATAATCATTCGTTTTCAGTGCATCATTAATCGAGTTTCTTATATATTTTGAATATGACCCATTATAATCTAAGCCTGTCATATAAAATAATATAAATAGTGATAAAAATGTTACACTTAAAACTATTGTATTTATTACAAATCCAATCTTTGCTGATAATACACTTGATAAACTAAATTTAAAATATGATTTCACTGGTACATATTTTTTCTTTTTTGTTTTTTCAATTCTAGAATCATCTTTATTAGTTATAGTATTTTTTACTATTCTTCCTTCTTCTAAATATATTAATCCATCTGCCTTATCTTCAATCATCTTGTAATCGTGTGTTGCTATGATTACTATTTTTTCTTTCGAATACTTTAATATAACATCAAATACTTGTTTTGATAGTTCAACATCGATATTTGCTGTTGGTTCATCTATTAATATTACTTCTTTATTATCAATTAGTGCAGCAGCTATTGCAACTCTTTCTGATTCTCCTCTAGATAACAATGAACACTTCTGATTCTTTAATTCTAATATCGATAACTCACTTAGAATCTGATCTATTTCATTTTGATTTTTTGAATACAAATGCATAAATGCATTTACATTCAAATAAGTATTAACATTATCATCTACTGTAACATAATGCATTTCAGTGCTTTTAAATGAATTAGATTTAGTACCATCAAATTCAGCATCTTTAAAATAATCAGTTCCAGCTATCGCATTTAAAATGGTAGATTTACCTAAACCAGACTCTCCACACAAAACATATATACCATTAGTAGATATTTCAAAACTTATACCATTTATAATATAGTCGCCATTAATCTTAATGCCATATTTTTCAAATTTAATCATTAAAAACTCCCAAATTATCTATGCAACTATTTAATTTGTCACCATTAAGCAAATATAAAAAATTTAATAAATATACACTAATTTCTTTAACTGAATTTAGGAGATTAACAAACCAAACATCCTTTGACACTCTCATTTTATTTTTCCCCTAAATAAAAATGGAGCAGGCGACGGGAATCGAACCCGCGTGACCAGCTTGGAAGGCTGGAGTTCTACCACTGAACTACGCCTGCGGATGGCGGATCTGACGAGGATCGAACTCGCGATCTTCTCCGTGACAGGGAGACATGTTAGCCACTACACCACAGATCCACTGTCCTATATTATTACTCATTTAAAAAACAATTTCAAGTCTTTTTATAAAAAGGTTGCTAATATTTATTTTATAAACTAAAATAAACACGGGAGATTGATAAAAATGATTAAAATAATGAGTGTAAACGCTGGTAGTTCAAGTTTAAAATTTAAACTATTTGAGATGCCAGAAGAAAAAGTAATAACATCAGGTATTGCTGATCGTATAGGGCATGAAGATGCCATATTTTCAATTAAGTTATTAGATGGAACTTCTAAAAAACAAATACTTCCGATAAAAGATCATGCAAGAGCTGTTGAATTACTAATATCTGCATTAATCGATGAACATATTATTAGTTCATTGAGTGAAATAAAAGGTATCGGCCATCGTATCGTTCAAGGTGGTAAATACTTTTCTCATTCAGAGATACTTAATGAAGATACTGAAGCCAAGATTAAAGAATTGATTCCTTTAGCACCTTTACATAATGGTGCACATTTAACTGCTTTCAAAGCATTTAAAAACGCTGTTCCTGATGCTGGAAATGTAGCAGTCTTTGACACTGCTTTCCATCAAAGCATGGAAATGGAAGACTACCTCTATGCAATTCCATATGAATACTATGAAAAATATAGCATAAGACGTTATGGTGCCCATGGTACTTCACATGATTATCTTTCACAAATTGCAAAAGAAACATACTTAAAAAATGTTGAACATCCTTCAATAATTACTTTACATATTGGTTCTGGTTCATCACTTTGTGCAATAAAAGATGGAAAATGTGTCGCAACAAGTATGGGACTAACACCACTTGCAGGAGTTGTTATGGGTACAAGATGTGGTGATATAGATCCTAGCGTTATGCCATATATAATTTCACAAACTGGTAAAACAAGCCAAGAAGTATATGATATATTCAATTTTCAGTCAGGATTAAAAGGCATTTCTGGTGTTTCAAACGATACAAGAGATATTGAAGAAGCCATGGAAAAAGGCAATGAACGTGCAATTATCGCTGCTAAGATGTTTGCAAGATCAATCGCAAATTACATCGGCCAATACTATGTTCGTTTAGGACATGTCGACTTACTAGTATTTTCAGCAGGAATTGGCGAAAATTCATCTACATTTAGAAAACTGATTGTCGAAGCTTGTAAGGAAGCATTAGGATTAGATTTAGATGAAGCAAAGAACTTAGAATATGTTCATGGAAAACACGGATATATTTCAACCAAAAAATCTAAGATACCTATGGTTGTAATTCCAACTGATGAAGAATTAATGATAGCAAAAGATGTCGTTAAGTATTTAAAGCTTTCCGATTAAGCTTTACTTCTTCTAATTCGTTAGATATCTTTTTACTAGAGAGGAAGCAATAAACTGCATCCTCTTTTTCTTTTCCAACTTCACTATTATACATTTTAACTTTTTGATTCTCTTTTACCATTCTTTTTACTAATTCTTCCTTATCTTTATCGTTATTTAACAAGTATACCTCATCAAATAAATTAAATGATTTGATGAATTCATTATAAAAATCGTTAATCCGTGACAAACGATCAGGTTTAAATATCAAGACTTTTTTATAACTAGGCTTCATCTGTGAAACCGAATTAAACACATTTTTTATTTGTGAAGGCTGATGAGCATAATCATCAACAAAAATTGCATTATCAACACTTGATAAATTAAATCTTCGCTTTACGCATTTGAACTTCCTAATATTATTTCTTGCATACTCAATATTCATACCCAACATATCTGCAACTGAAAGACAAAAGGTATAAAGTTTAACCATATATTCACCGATATAATCTATTTGCTCATTTTTTATAGTGTCATTGCTAATATATAAATCAGCGATAAATCCCTTATCGTGACTTCTTTTAATATTATAGTAATATGTGCTATCTGTTCTTGTCCCTACTAAATATTCATTATTTAAATCCAAATGATATAAATCATATGTCAATACTCTGTCACATCTATTAGCGAATTTAATAAAACTGTTTCGATAATCAGTATAATTTTTAAAATAGTCCGTATGATCTAATTCTATCGATAGTATAACTCCTATATATGGACTATAGTTTAAAAAATGATCCATATATTCACAACACTCAAGAATAACAAAGTCAGAATCAACAAATCTACCTACACCATCTCCTTGAATTAGTGAAGTAGAATGATTAAACATTGCATCAAGCATTCCAACACATGTTGTTTTTCCGTGTGTACCACTAACACCTATAACTTTATACCCACGCAAAATAAATGCAACAAACTCATGATACTCTATCTTTATATATCTTCGAAGCGTTTCTTTTAAAAACATTTCGCGGAAAGCAGAAGAATAAATTAATATATCACAATCTTCATTATCAAAAGAAAAATATGAAAAATCCTTAAATACAATATTATGCTTTTTTAATTCAGAATCAGTAAATAACTCTTCTGATTTATCATATCCATATACATCTAATCCATAATCTGATAAATAAGCAGCAAGTGCCGCAAGCCCAGAGCCTTTAATACCATACAAACATATTCTCAATCTATTCACAGGAAAATATATGCACAAAGTATATATCATTATTACTCGCCTCCACTAACTCCCACACCTCCGAGGGAGCTTCCCCCGGAAGCGGACGAGGAGGTGT